>DATLUM010000051.1 GCA_035533095.1 Acidimicrobiales bacterium
GGAGGCCGCCAACATCGGCCTGTACTCCTTCGAGTTCATCGCCAACGCCTTCCTGGACAAGAGCGGCCTGCTCATGCCCATCGCCGCCGAGGAACTCGCGTGGGGTGACGCCGGGATCGGCCTCGCCATCCTGGGATCGACCCTCGGCCTGGCGGGTATCGCCGGCAACGGCACGCCCGAGCAGCTCATGGAGTGGGGACCCCAGTGCTTCGGCACCCCGGAGAAGATCCAGCTCGCCGCGTTCGCCGTCTCCGAGCCCGACGCCGGGTCCGACGTGTCGTCGCTGCGCACCCGGGCCGTCTACGACGAGGCCAAGGACGAGTGGGTCATCAACGGGACCAAGACGTGGATCACGAACGGCGGCATCGCCGACATCCACGTGGTCGTGGCCTCGGTCGACCCCGAGCTCGGCTCGCGTGGCCAGGCCAGCTTCATCGTCCCCCCGAACACGCCCGGCATCTCCCAGGGCCAGAAGTTCCAGAAGATGGGCATCCGCGCCTCCCACACCGCCGAGGTCGTCCTCGACGACTGCCGGGTCCCCGGCCACTGCCTGCTCGGCGGCAAGGAGAAGCTCGACGAGCGGCTGGCCCGGGCCCGCGAGGGCAAGCGGAGTGGTGGCCAGGCGGCGATGAAGACCTTCGAGGGATCCCGCCCGGCGGTCGGCGCGCAGGCGCTCGGCATCGCCCGCGCCGCCTACGAGTACTCGCTCGACTACGCCAAGGAGCGTAAGGCGTTCGGTCGTGCCATCATCGAAAACCAGTCGATCGCCTTCAAGCTGGCCGACATGAAGACCAGGATCGACGCCTCACGGATGCTCGTGTGGCGGGCCTCCTGGATGGGCGCCAACGGCAAGGAGTTCACGTCGGGCGAGGGTTCGATGTCCAAGCTCTACGCAGGCGAGACGGCGGTGTACGTGACCGAGGAGGCCATCCAGATCCTCGGCGGCTACGGCTACGTCCGCGAGTACCCGGTCGAGCGGTGGCACCGTGACTCGAAGATCTTCACCATCTTCGAGGGCACGTCCGAGATCCAGCGGCTGATCATCGCCCGGGCCATCTCCGGGGTGCACATCAAGTAGCTGAACTGGACTTTTCTATCCGACGCCCGACTGGCACCCGGTCGACTGTCGGATCTCAGAAACAGGTCCAGAGAGGCTCTTGTCCTACTTTGTCCTACTTTTTGGTAGCGTTCGCCCATGGCGACTATCCGCGAACGCAGCCCCGGAGTCTGGCAGGTCCGGGTCTTCACGGGTCGCAACAGCAGCGGTCGTCCGACCCAAGTGGCGGTCACCGTCCGGGGCGGCAAGCGCGAGGCGTTGCGTGAGGCCGCCCGGTTGGAGTCTGCGCCCCAACGGGGTGCCGAGGGCCGAACCGTGGCCGACGCACTGTTGGCCTGGCTCGAGCGCAACGAGGGTTCGTACACGCCGGCCAGCCTGCGCGACCAGACCGGTCGGGTCCGCCTCGTCACCGAGGACCAGATCGCCCGGACGCCGCTCGCCCGACTCGGCGTCGCCGAGGTGGACCGCTGGCTCACCCGGCTGCGGCGCTCCGGTTTGGGTGAGTCGGCGATCCGCAATCGCCTGACCGTGCTGCGTGCGGCGCTCCAGCAGGCCGTCGTGTGGGGTTGGATCACGTCGAATCCGGCCGCCCTGACCAGAGCGCCTGGAGTGAAGCGCTCGCCTCGAGGAGTGATGCGTCCCGACGACGCCATCGCCGTGATCAAAGCGGCCACCGTCCTCGACCCTGTCGCTGGGTTGGCGCTCCGGATAGGAGCGGTGGCCGGAGCTCGTCGGGCCGAGATCGCCGCCCTCCGGTGGACCGATCTGGACGGCTCGGTGCTCACGATCGACTCGGCCATCACCGTCATCCGCGGCAGTGGCGAAGGCTCCGAGGCTCCCCAGCTGGTCGATACGCGGACCAAGACCGCTGAGCGGCACACGGTCACCCTGGACGCGGAGACGGTCCGCCTGTGGGGTGAGCTTCGATCCGAGCGCGAACCCTACGGTCCGTACGTCTTCAACATCGGCAGCGGACCGGCGAACCCTGATCGGATCGGGTGGTGGTGGCGGCGTGCCCGGGAGTCGGCGGGCATCGACAAGCACTGGCGCCTCCACGACCTGCGGCACTTTTCGGCGACCGTGGCGATTGCCGGAGGCCACGACGTGCGATCCGTCGCCCATCGCCTGGGTCATGCAGACCCGGCGATGACGCTGCGGGTCTACGCCCATGCGGTCGAGGCCGCCGATCAGGGCATCGCCGAGCTGATGGGGAGCGTCCTCGACGGTGACCCCGGAAGCACCGGGGTCGCCACCTGAGGATGCGCCGCAACGCCCACTCTCAGCGAACGTGGTGGCACGGCTGACGTCGTACTTCACGCTTCGCCCCGGAATTCCGGCGCGACACATTGCAGATGATGGATCGGCTCCGGGTCAGGAACCGATCGTCACCATCGCCCGCAGGGCGTCGGCCGGGACCCGCAGCAGGCGGTCGCCGACTCGGATGCACGGGATGCCCTCGGCACCGCCGGTCGCCTCGAATCGGCGGGCCAGGTCGTACGCCGCCGATCGGCCGATCCGGAGGATCCTCGCCGCTTCCGGGATGGTGAGCAGCTCGACATGGTGGACGGGGCCACCATGCGTCGACGATGCAGCGGCATCCACCTCGGGGCCTTGGTCCTGACTTCTGGTCATGGTCATCTCCTCGAACAACGCTGGTCCGTCGCGTCTTGTGATCGCTTCCCGTCCGGCGGCAAGCGAGTTGTGCTCATACGACGTAGGGGCGGTCCCTTCGTACCGGTTCATTCTCCGAACGCACGTCACCCTCAGCGTCACCCTTGGACTGGTCCGGCCAGTGGGTGACCTCCGATCCGACGTCATCCTGATGCCACCGAACGTCACCTTGGGCCCGAACAACGTCACCCTGTCCTGATCGGCCGGCCACCGAACGTCACCTTGGACGTCACCCTCCCTGGTGAAGGGGATGTTCGCCAGAGGGGCAGCCGGATCGTGACGATCTCTTCTGCGAATGAGGTGGGACGGTGTGCGAGCGCCGCCGCTCGATGTCATCGGTCGCTGCAGGGTGGCCCCCCGGTAGCAGTTGGTTTCACCGTCGCCTCGCCCAGCTCGGCTCCATCACCGATCTCCGCTCCCTGTGCCGACACATTGCTCGGTGACCGGTCCACCCCATCGGAGCAGGGCGTGGCGCCGCTCCGCAGCGGAACAGGGACGATCGAGAGGCGCCCAGGCGGGCGTCGAGCCCGCCCGGGGCTCCGACAAGGCACATGCGATCGGTGCCACGAGCGCTGGGCGATCAATTTCACACAACTGCACTTCGCCGAGTGCGGTCGCCCTTCGGGCGGGAATGGGCCGTCTCCGGCTCGCAAAGGTCCTGGTAGCCGGCCCGGATCGTCGAGG
>DATLUM010000052.1 GCA_035533095.1 Acidimicrobiales bacterium
GTGCCGCTACAGCCTCGGGGAACGAGAGCTACGCATGATCGTCCGCCGGCAGAGAAAGAGCGTCGGCTCCCAGCTCGCCTTCGACGACCTCGGTGGCTGGCGCTTCCACGCGATCGTGACGAACATCCCGGCGATCTTCTGCGACATCGCGACGATCGAGCACCACCACCGTCTCCGCGGTGGTGCCCCAGAGGAAGCAATCCGCCAGCTCAAGCACGATTTCGGGCTGAACCACGCTCCGCTACAGAGCTTCCTCGGCAACTGGTGCTGGTGGCTCGCTTCCGCGCTCGCCTACAACGTCGCCCGCTGGATCCGCGTCCTGGCGCTGCCCGAGGCGTTCCGGACCAGTCGGGGCAAGCGTCTCCGGTTCTCCTTCTTCAACGTCGCCGCACGTGTCACGCGCCGCGGCCGCCAGATTCATCTCCGCCTCCCGCGGGCCTACCCCCACGCACGCGCGTTCATCGCCGCGATAAAGCGATTGCGAGCCCTGCCGGCCTTCGCCTGAACCCCAAGACAATGAGGATCGACCCCACAAGGGCGAAGCCTGCCCTTGTGGTGGGTCAAGCTCCCACGAATCGCTCGTTCAACCCGAGAGCCGGGCGAAACCTGTCCTCACCGTCCCACAACGGGCATCTGCGGCCCCCCAATTGGCATTCTGCGCCGAGATCAAGCTTCCGGAGAGGCTCGAGGGTGCCCTCTGCAAAATCAGGGTCAGACCCACATGGCCCCTGGCAGGGACCGCCACGGCGGATGAGAATGGTGCTGGTCGCCCGCCGAGCCCGGACTCTCATTGGTGCCATAGAGCCCGCGGGTCAGACTGGTGCCGGGGCCTGCAGGCACCACGCACTGTTCCTTCGAGGACGTACCTCAGATTCTCCAACACCACACAGGCCCCAGGGGCGACCACCGACAGCACCGAGCAGAGGAGGTTGCGATGGAGGTCATCGTGGAGCGCTGCGCGGCGCTCGACGTCCACAAGGACACAATCATGGCGGCGGTGCGCCTGCCCGGAGAGAAGGGGAAGCGCCGCACCGAGCTACGGGAGTTCCGCACGTGGACGTCGTCGCTACGCGAGCTGCGAGCCTGGCTCGTCGGTCATGGCGTCACCCAGGTGGTGATGGAGGCGACCGGGGTCTACTGGAAGGCGCCCTGGCACGTGCTCTGCCCCGAGCCCAGCTTCGAGATCCTGCTCGCCAACGCCCAGCACGTGAAGAACCTCCCGGGAAGAAAGACCGACGTCGCCGACGCCCAGTGGCTCGCTTCTCTATTGGAGTGTGGGCTGCTCAGGGGCAGCTTCGTTCCGGACCCGGTGATGAGCCGGCTGCGGGACCTGACCCGGCACCGCAAGAAGCTCGCCGAAGAGCGGGCCCGGGAGACCCAGCGGATCCAAAAGGTGCTCGAAGACGCCGGCATCAAGCTCGACTCGGTCGTCTCCGACGTGCTCGGCAAGGGACCGCGCAACATGATCGAGGCGCTGATCGCCGGCGAGCGCGACGTGCACGTACTGGCGGAGATGGCCCTGACCCGCTCACGGGCGAGGATCCCCGAGCTCCGGCTCGCCTTGGAAGGCGGCTTCAGCGAGCATCACGCCTTCATGCTGCGCACCCACCTCGACACCGTCGACCACCTCAGCGCCCAGATCGCCAAGCTCGAAGACCGCCTGGAGGTGGAGATCGCCCCTTTCGCTCGCCAGGTTGAGCGGTTGTGCACGATGGTCGGCATCGGGAAGGTCACCGCACAGGCGATCATCGCCGAAATCGGGGTGGACATGGGCCGGTTCCCCACCGCCGCCCACCTCGCCAGCTGGGCCGGGATGTGCCCGGGGAACCACGAGTCGGCCGGCAAGCGTCGGTCGGGAAAGGCCCGCAAGGGCAACGCCGCCCTGCGCTCGGCGCTGATCGAGGCGGCCTGGTCGGCCTCGCACGCCCGGGACAGCTACTACGCAGCCCAGTACCGGAGGTTCTGCCGCCGCTTCGGCAAGAAGAGCGAGTCCAAGGCGATCTTCGTCGTCGCCCACTCGATGCTCGTCGCCATCTGGCACATCCTCGCCCACGAGTGCGACTACGCCGACCTTGGCTCGGACTGGTTCGACCGGCGCACCGACAGTGAGCAGCACGCCCGTCGCCTCGCCCACCAGATCGAGCGACTCGGCTACAAGGTCACCGTCGAGCCCGTCGCCGCCTGAGCAATCTGCTCGTCGGGGCTGGCGCCCCGAGCGGGGCTCCGCCCCGCACCCCAGCCTGGCGCGCCCAAGCGCGCGCACAACTCAGGTCATTCTCACCTCAGAGCGGGCGGTGTCGACACGTTCCACCCTCCTCGTCGGCGCCGATCCTCCTCGCCCAGGGCTCATCGGTCCGAACCGCCGAAGCGACGGCCGGTTCGCCGGCGGTCAGCCACGCAGGCCGATGCAGCCCCCGGTCACCGCCGAGCAGTGCCGCCGCTCGGCCATCTGCCCGAGCTCCAGAGCGGGGAAGGGCGCGGCGCCGCGGTGCGGTCGGGCCGCGCCTGGTGGTCCCCATGCCCGACACTTGGTCAACAACTCGGCCGGCGGTGACGACTTGCCTCCTCGTGCTGGCGCCGCGGCAAGCCGCTGGCGCCGACGATCGGAGCGTCCGGACCCCTCATGCGCATCAATCTCGTGACAGCCCGGTAGTCCTTCGCCGGGCCCCGTACCCGCCAGTGCTCCTCAACCACGTCGTGCGACCTCACGAACGTCGCGATCTCGTAGCGATCGTGGCCGCACAAGTGGACGCTGGTCCACCCCCCGGCGCTGAGGTCGAGGTCGACGAAAGGGCGGCCGTCGCTGAAGTAGAGCATCGCCGTCGAATCGCCTTGTCGCAGGTACAGCAGACGACGATGGGCTCTCTGACCAAGGGCCCCGAAGCGCAGTTCTCCGACTTCTTCATAGCGTGCTCGGGCATCGAGCGAACCGTCGGGACTCGACGGTGCCTCGGCGAGGGCCGCGGTTCCTTCGAACGTGCCTCGGAGCCCGGCGCGGTGATCCTCGATCGAACGCGCGACGCGCCAAGTCCCAAGGAGGAAGTCGAGCGTGTCGAGGATCTCCATGCGCTCGATTCTGCCCACTCGAGCAGGCGGGGAGGCGCCAGCGGGAAGGTTAACGGCTTGGAGTCTCCCGCGAGGCCTTGTTAGGGTGCGGCATCGCTGCG
>DATLUM010000053.1 GCA_035533095.1 Acidimicrobiales bacterium
CCTTGCCGAGCGCCTCGTAGATGCCTTCGAGCGTGACGTGCGTCCCGGCCGCCAGCATCGCCTTGCAGATGACCGGGATCACCTCCATCGCGACCTGCTTGTAGATCTCTGCCTCACCGGAAAAGGTGAACGCCCCCACGATCTTGTTCGCGACCGCGGCCGCGTCTCCCGCGCTGTCGACGCCGCCGTTATTCCCTAGCCGGAAGTTCACGGAATTCCCTACCGGGCTCCGCTTGTTGTTCTACTCGACGACACCTCCCTTCGCCCGTTCGTCGCCCTGCCCGAGCAGCTTGCTGAGCTGACCGGCGAGATGGTCGGCTGACGGGCGGCCGAGCCCGGACGCCACGACGACGTTCTTTGTTCCGTTGCCCAGTTGCACGAACCAGACGCGTCCGACCGGCCGGAACCCTGGCTCCGTCGGCTCGTGGCCGATCTCGACGCTGAGCCGGCGCGCCGGGCGGCGCTTGTACGAAGACGGGCGGCATGCCGGCGAGCAGTAGACGGTGGGCCTCCCCCTCGTGCTCGTCTGGGTCACCTCGTTCGTGCACCCAACCGCTTGACAGCTCGAGGTGATCACGACTTGTCCTTCGCCCCCGGCCGCTTGTTCGGCCTGTAGCTGCGGCCCTGCATCTCGACGTGATGGGCCGTGTTGACGAGGCGATCGAGGATCGACTCGGCTACGACGGCATTCGGGAACAGCGAGTACCAGTCTTTGGCGGCCCGGTTGGCGGTGAGAATGACGCTGCGTCCGGCCCTCTCGGTGACAAGCTCGTAGAGGTCGTCGGACTGTGTCGGCGTCAGCTCTCGCATGGCAAAGTCGTCCAAAATCAAGACGTTCGGGCGCGCCCAGCGCCGAAGACGCGTCTCCCAGGTCCTATCGGCATGGCCACCGGCCAGGTCGGCGAGAAGGCGCGAGGTCTTCGTGAAGGCGACGGCGTAGCCGCGCCGGCAGGCCTGGTGACCGAGGCACTGGGCGATCATCGTCTTTCCCACCCCGACCGGGCCGTGGATGATGACCGACTCGCCGGCCTCCACGAACCGGAGCGTGGCGAGATCACGTATCTGGGCCGCAGGCACCTTGGCGTTGAAGGCGAAGTCGAAGTCCTCGATCACGCACGCCTGCTCGAAGCGGGCCTGACGCAGGCGTCGTTCGATGCCGGCGGCGTCGCGCCGGGCGAGCTCGTCCTCGCACAGCGCCTGCAGGAACTCGAGATGGCCGAGGTCGCCCGCATGTGCCTGCGCGACGCGAGCCTCGAGAGTGTCGAGCATGCCGGAAAGGTTGAGGGACTTGAGAGCGCCCTCGAGCTGGTGGGTCCGTGTCATCCTGCTGTCTCCTCTTCGTCTAGATGGCTGAACAGGCTCTGCTGGCCGTGAAGGTGGGCCGGCGCCTCCGGTACGGACGCCCTGTTCTCGCACTCGGTCTCGGTACCGGCGACGAGGATGCCCTTGATCGTCCGATAGCCCGGGTCTCCCACCTCGACGGCGCGCCGGCAGGCGGCTTCGAGGCGGACGGGCCCGTACTTGTCGGCGAGGCGGATCACGCCCTGGGCGGACCGCAGGTTGTGGAGCGCCCCGTCTCTAAGGAAGCCCGCGATCACCTCGGCCACGGCGCCGCCGAGCTCGCTCGCCCGGTGGCGGCACCAGGCCGGGTTCTTCATGAAGAAGGCCACCTTCTCGGGCGGGTAGTCGCCGTAGTCGGTCTGGCGCCCCTTCTCGATTCTCGCCCAGGTCTTTACGACCTTGCCGTTCTCGAACATCTCGACGGTGCGCTGCCCTTGCCTGGCGTCGAGGTTCTTCCCGATGTGGTGCCAGGAGACCGAGTAGAGAGCCCTCCCGACCTTGACATAGCAGTCGGGTCCCACCTTCGGGCTCGACCAGGTGGCGAGCTCGAAGGGGAGCAGCGGCAGCGGGAGGAGCACTCCGAGCTCATCGGCCATAAAGACCCTAAGCGGGGCGGCGCCTTCGAGCGATCTGTGGCGCCGCATCCCGGCCACCTCCGTGCACCACTTGAGCGCCCCGGCGGCCATCTCGGCCTCGGCGGTGAAGTTGCGGCCCCGGTAGAAGCTGTCCCGTACGTACGGCATCTGGCGCTCGACCCGTGGTTTGTCCTTTGGCTTCAAGGCCCTTGCCGGGTCGAGGAGGCAGCCGTAGTGGGCGGCGAGCTCGGCGTAGGACTTGTTGAGCTTCGGGTCGTAGATGTCGGCCTTCAACACCCCGGTCTTCAAGTTGTCACTGACGAGGCGGCGTGGGGCGCCCCCAAAATAGGAGAACGCCGCCACATGGGTCGCCGTCCACGATGCCTGGTCCATCTTGAGGACGGGCCGTACGAACATGTGGCGGGAGAACGCCAGCACCATCACGAAGGCCCACACCCGGCGCAGCTTCTGGGTAACTGGGTCGGGGAACGTGCCGAGGAACCCGTAGTCGATCTGGGCTTCGTCGCCTGCCTCGACGTCGGGCCGCGCCACGGTCACCTTGTCGCGGTTGGCCTCGTCGGGGAACTCAACCCAGCAATACCGGCGAAAGCTCGTGATGCCAACCGACAGGCCGTGCTCGTCCCGCAGCCGCTGGTGGACCGTCGTGATCGTGTTCGTCTCGAGCATCTCTTCGATCCTCGGGCGGTACGGCTCGATCACCTTGCGGGTCAGGCTGCGCCGGCGGGCGTCGACGAGCTCGGGGCTAAAAGAGCGCACCAGCTCGGACCACTCTTCTCTGCTGAGCGCCTGGGCGCCCGGCGACAGCCCGGCGTCCTCGGCCAGCTTCACGTACTTGCGGATCGTCTTCGGGTCGACGCCGAGACTCTCGGCGATCACGGCCTTCGGACGACCGGCGTTCCAGTGTTGATAGATCTCGACGACATCGAGCACTTCGAAACTTCTCCTTGCCATGTCACCTCTCTCGTCTCTGGACGAGAGAGCGCCTAGTTCGACAAGGAGCCCGGAGGGTGGATGCTCACCCCGGCAGGTGGGGAATTACCTGAACGCCGGGGTAGGGAATTACTTGAACGCCGTGGCGTCCAGCTAGGGAATTACTTGAACGCTGACACGCCGAGAGCGCGTTCGAGATCGCACCCTGGGAGCGGCCCAGGGCCTTGCCGACCGCGGTCGGGCCGGACGCCTCTCCCGGTCGGGCCGCCAGGTAGTCGCGCACCAGGGTCCCGAGCGCTCCCCGGCCCAGCCGCCCGGTGCCCTCGACGGGCGTCGGCTCCT
>DATLUM010000054.1 GCA_035533095.1 Acidimicrobiales bacterium
GCCCGGCAGCCCGACGGCGGCGCTGCGACACCGACAGCGAGCCCAGCTTCAACTGCCGGCAGCGGCACGTCGCGGGATAGGTCGATGGGCCCCACGAACGTGGGGTCGTTGGCGAGCCGCAACCGGAACCGGCCCGGCTGGACCTCGACCAACTCGTTGCCACTCGGCAAGGAGCCTTCGCCCCGACCGGCCATCGCTCGGACGACTTCGCCGACGTCCTTCACAGACATCGCCCGCCCGTTGCGCTCAAGGCCGGCGGCGACCTGCTCGACGGTGACCGTGGCCCCCGGTGTCTCAGCCTGTAGCTGCTCGAAGAGGACGAGGACCGCAGCCCGCCGGCTTGTCCGCTTGGTCCGAGGTCGCCGGCGAAGCAGAACCACTCGTGCTACTGAGCTGCCACCGCTTCCCGTTTTGCATGAACACAGCTCGGGTCCACTTGTTCTGAGTTGGGCCGATGCATGCGTCGGGTATCTGTGGAGGGCCGAACCCGGGTTAGAGGATGGCTAGTGAACCCGCTAGCTGCTGGGTCAGCAGCTCGAGGGAGCTGTGCAGCTGGGCGAAGCGCCGCGGCCCCAGGATCCCTGCGATGCGCAGCTGGGCCGCCCCAGCCTCGGCGTAGATTGTCTGCTCGAGCCGCCGTCCCTTGGAAGTAAGTCGGATCACGCGAGCCCTTCCGTCGGCCGAATCGGGCACGCGCAACAGGTACCCGTGTTGTTCCAGGTGCCCGAGCAGGTCGTTGACCGACTGTTTCGTGATCCCCACCCGGTTCGCAAGCTGGCTTGGACGTACTCCCTCGAGGCCCGGATAGCGCCAGAGCCCGACGTGCGCGGCGTTCAGGTCGTCGTATCCCGCCGCAACGACTCCCGCATAGAGCTGACCACGGACCCACTGCCAAACGACACCCAGCATGGCGCCGACGTACGGGCTTCGCTCGCCGTTGGGGTGGTCGAAGGAATCGCTTGACATACTCGTAAGGCTACCTTACCATGAGATCTAGTCGTAAGGATGCCTGACTATCCGATTCGGGACAGGTTTCTGACTAGGAGGTGGCCGAAGTGACGACGGCAATTGTTGACTCCCCCGACAACGAAGAAGGGCTGGCGTGGTGGTTCCTCGACACCTTGGTCGTTGAGCACCGCTGCGCACCCGGAATGAACACCGTGGTGCTAGAGATGACCTTGCCAGTCGGCTCGGCGCCCCCGCTGCACGTCCACGACGACCTCGACGACACCTGGTACATCCTCGAGGGCCAGATGGTCGTGCGCTGTGGCGACGAGGAGCTGGTGGTCGGAGCGGGGCACTGGGTCTCCATGCCCCGCGGCGTGCCACACACGTTCCGAGTGGTCGGTGAGCGCGAGGCGCGGATCTTGCTCGTGCACGACAACGCCAGCTTCCGTGATTTCATCCGCGATCTCGGCACTCCACCTACGGCGCGTGTCGTGCCGAGCCACCCAACGTTCCCGCCCGTGGACGAACTGGCGCGCATCGCTGCGTCTCATGACCTCAGGCCAATCGGGCCTCCCATGAGCGCTGAAGACAGTGACACCGTCCTAGCCGGCGCTAGCTGATCCGCTGGCGATCCGAACGGGAACGAGATCGAGCCATACGTCGATATCTCGAACGCTTGACCCGTTAGATCCTCCCTGGGGGTACTGGCCGCAGCACGCGTCGTGCCCGAGCAGCCCACCTTTCCCACCATGGACGAACTCGTCCGAATGGCCAGCGCCAACGACGTCACGCCGGTCGGGCTAAGTGACACGCCTCAATGGCGCTCCTGAGCCTCGCCAACCACAACTGATTGCGAAGGGACCAGCTATGCGAGTTCAATCACTCGGCCACGTTGTCCTCAACGTCAAGAGCATTGAACGCTCCGAAGCATTCTATTCACAGATATTGGGAATTCCTGTTATCTCGCGGATCTCGCATCCGGCGCAGATGACGTTCTTCTCGCTCGGGAATCACCACGACCTCGCCATAACGGCTATAGGGGAAGACGCGCTCTCCCCGGATCCGACCGCCACCGGACTGGCGCACATCGCCTTCAAGATTGGTGATTCACTCGACCAGTTCTGTTCCGCGAAGACCGACCTCGACGGCGCAGGTGTCCCGATCCTCTACGTGGCGGACCGCGCCTACACAAAAAGCATGCACCTGCTCGATCCCGACGGGAACGAAGTCGAGCTTTACATCGACACCTCCGACGCATGGAAGACCGATCTCCCACCCCTCACTCTGATGCCGACCCAATGACGTGGCCGATCGAGCCCCTGGCCGTGCCACTCTGCGGCCGGCTCGAATGTCCCGCAGAACATCGCCCTCGCCAGACCGCCGCATCGCGCCCTAATTGACGGCGATCGGTAACAGCGGCCGGGTATCGGCGACCGGTTCCCAGCAGCGACACAACGACAACCGTCAGGTCGGCAGCCGATGCTCGTCGATGTAGCGGTCGACCTCCCGGTGAGCGTCGGCCTTGACGTTCCACAGCGACCAGTATCTGCCAGTTGACTTAACCCGACGGGTGACAAACGCGTCCCCAGTCGGTAGAAACTCCCATCCATCGGGCTCTTGCAGCTGGGAGCCCGACCTTCCATGTTGGGCCCTCGGTGGCTCGGCCGGCTGAGGGGTGTGCGGCCCACCGCCGGCGTCTCCTGTATTACATTCTGTGGTACACTATTGCCATGGCAAGAGCGATCTCCGTCCGCCTCGACGACGAAGCCGACAGGGCGTTAAGAGCCCTGGAAGCGACGGGGTTGAGCCAGTCGGAAGCGATCCGGATGGCGCTGCTTAGCGAGGTCCGCCATCGTCGCCGGAGCAAGGAGCTCGCCAAGGAAGTTGCGGCTCTCGAAGCCGACGAGCAAGACAGGGAGGAAATGCTGGCGGTCGCCGAGCTGATGGAAGCCCTTCGTGCTGCGCGGTGACGTCTATCGCTTCAGGCTTCCCAAGGGGGTCGGGCACGAACAGCACGGCGATCGGTACGGCGTTGTCGTGCAAGCGGACGAGTTCCTGCCGCGCTCCGTCGTAATCGTTGCACCCACATCCAAGAGCGCTCGAGCTGCTTCCTTTCGTCCCGAGGTAGAGGTAGCGGGAGAAACGACACGCGTGCTGGCGGAACAGATCGGTGCCATTGATGCCAACCGGCTGGGTGACCTCGCCGGTCATCTGACTCCGGAGGAAATGTGGGGAGTAGACGAGGCGCTACTCGCCGTACTCGGGCTGGGCTGAGGCATCGAGGATCTCGCGCATGTGCCGCTTGCTACCGCGCCTGGGGTAGGAACAGGGGGGAGAGTGACCACGGAGGTGCGGTTATGGCTGACACGCCGACATCTGGGACCAGTCCTCAGCCTGGGGCGACAGCAACCAGGGCGCAGCGTAAGGGGGACCCACGCCATCCCACCCGGCGCACGCGAATCTCAGCGGCATGGGTCGGTGTCATCGCTGCCGCCGTGGTGCTAGTGCTGCTGCTCGTATTCATCCTCCAAAACACGAGATCGGTCAAGATCTCGTACTTCACCGCCAACGGGACAATGCCCCTTGGCGTCGCTCTTCTGCTCGCCGCCGTCGGCGGGGTGCTCCTTGCAGGCGTCGTCGGCTCACTGCGAATCTGGCAACTACGTCACAGGCTGAGCGGTCAAAGGAAATCTGATCGCCCGACTAGCCGAGTCGAGGGCCAGCCCGTCACTCGAGTCACCAGGGATCCGCAAGAACCTTGAGTATCGACAGGCGGACTACCGGTTGCCGACCCAGGCGACCTATCGGCGCGTCGTCTCTCATGGTGAGGGCACTGACCAGGCGGACGATGGTGCCGGTCTTTGGGTCGCAACGGACGTCGACTTTGTCCATCACGGCCCGCATTATCGCGACGCCACGACCCCGAGCCGAGTGCAGGTCGGGCGTCAGGCCGCTCAGCCCGGCGGACTGACGCGGGATCCGGACGCGACCTCGCGCCCAGCTCCTCCGGAGACCCCCCGAATCCCTTGACACGCGACAGGCTTGGCGCGACACTCCCTGTTAACGGCTGAGCGATGCATCAGTCACTGAGAACAGCTCTTGGGGGGACCAGACGGGATGCCGACGGTGTCGTCTAGGCGTGAGACCTACCGGGTGAGCACCGGTGAGTCCGGGCGGTATCTCCATCCCGACGTTAGGCGTAGGCAGATAGTTGAAGCCGCGTCCAGGGTTTTCGCCGAGAAGGGCTTTCCGGCTACGCGTATGTCGGATATCGCGGCTGAGGCGAATATCGCGCAAGGGACGATTTACAGGTTTTTCGACTCCAAGGAGGAGATAGCGAAGGCGGTCTTCGAGGTTTCCGAGGAGATCTGTCGAGCGGCTCTGCAGCGGATTCTGCGTGAGTCCCCCGATGGCGATGCGAAGGCCATTTTGGGTCGCTATATCGCCTGGTACGTCCGCTTCTTGGCCAGAGGAAGGCGAATCGTCGCGGCCCTGTTCGCGTGGGAAGTCGACACGAACGGGAGGTCCGGTAGCGATATCGGCTGGACGCACTGGAGAGGTGAGCAGCTCGGCCGGCTCCTCAAAGAAGCTGGAGTCGAAGAGATCGAGGGGACGGACATGGGCCGGCTCCTTCCTCTTCTGATTTACAGCTTGACGGCGTTGTCCAATCTTCACGCAGAGGACAGCCAGGAGGACGAAGAAGCTTTAGGTAGACGGATCATCGATATCGTCGAGCGGCTCTTCGATGTCGAAGTCCCGAAAGAAAAGGGGGGACCCAAAAGGTGACTCAGACCCTTTCCCGCGATGTCGGCGGTCAGTTGGATGACGCGTTGAGTGACGATCCGGAACCCCGGCGGCGGCTGTTACCGATCATCTCCGTAGACGACCATCTGATAGAGCCCCCGGATCTGTTCGAGGGTCGGCTCCCGAAGGCTTATGCGGACCGCGCCCCGAAGGTGGTGGAGGTCGATGGCAGGCAGGTGTGGGAGGTTGATGGTAGGCAGGAGCTGAATATCGGTCTGAGTGCCGTGGCCGGTCGCCCGAGGGACAGTTGGAGCCGGGATCCGGTCCGCTTCGATGTCATGCGCCGGGGTTGCTGGGACATCGATCGGCGAGTCGCCGATATGGATATCAACGGTGTGGGTGCTTCTATCTGCTTTCCTTCCGGCCTGATCGGGTTCTGTGGTTCGAAGCTGCTGCAGGTGAAGGACGACGACTTCGCTCTCGCTCTGCTGCGGGGCTACAACACCTGGCAGCTCGAGGTGTGGCACGGGCGTCATCCGACACGGATCATCCCGATGCAGATGCCATACCTGCAGGACGCAAAAGTGGCAGCGCAGGAGATCCGTTCCAACGCAGAGCTGGGATTCCGTGCGCTTTCGTTCTGCGAGGACCCCGCCAAATTGGGGCTCGCGTCGATCTGGTCTGGATACTGGGACCCCGTCTTAGCGGCTTGCGAGGAGACCGGCACGGTTCTGTGTCTCCACGTCGCATCGTCCGGCTGGAATCCGACGGTAGCGAAGGAAGCTCCCCCGGCGATGCGCCCGATCCACTTCATGTCGATCGCGCTCATTGCAGCGACAGACTGGCTGTGGTCAGGGATACCGACGCGGTACCCGAAGCTCAAGATCGTCATGTCCGAAGGCGGGGTGGGCTGGGTGCCGGTGCTCGCCAGGCGGAGCGACTACGTCATGAATCACGCCATCGCCGGAGAGGAGGCCGGTGCGTGGACCGACTCGCTTCTTCCGAGCGAGGTATTGAAGAGGAACTTCTGGTTCTGCCTGTTGGACGAGCCTCTCAGCCCGGAGGTGGTCTACACAGCCGGCATCGACCACCTCCTGGCGGAGAGTGACTATCCGCATGCCGATGGCACCTGGCCCAACACGCAGGACGTCATGGCGAAGCGTCTGAGCTGGCTGGATGAGAAGGATGCGCTGAAAGTGTCATATCGGAATGCCGAGGCTCTCTTCGACTTCAAACTCGATGAGGCTCAGACTCAGACCGCGATGACGGCGTAGGGACTGCCATGGAATCAGAGCACTATGACGCTGTCATCGTGGGGGCCGGATTCTCCGGGATGTATGCGCTTCACAAGCTCCGTGATGATCTCCAGTTCAATGTCATTGCTGTCGAACAGGGCAGTGACGTAGGGGGAACCTGGTACTGGAATCGCTACCAAGGCGCCCGGTGCGATGCTGAGTCGATCTACTACTCCTATTCGTTCTCACTGCAGGTCGAGCAGGGATGGAGCTGGACCGAGAAATACGCGACAGGTCCAGAGATCTTTGAGTACGCGCGTTATGTGGCCGACTGCCATGATCTCCGCCGCAGTATCCGGTTCAAGACGACCGTCGAGGCAGCGGTCTTCGATGAGCAATCGAATGTCTGGCAGGTAAGGACCTCGGATGGACGGAGCGTCAGCGCCAGCTTCTTGATCATGGCGACAGGTCCACTGTCCATCCCTTATGTCCCGGACTTCCGCGGTCGGGACAAGTTCAAGGGTCGCGCATTTCACACCAGTGAATGGCCCGACGATCTGGATCTGACCGGTAAGCGAGTGGCCTGTATCGGCACCGGCTCGTCCGGAATACAGACATGCACGGCGATAGCCCCGGCGGTCTCACAGCTGTACGTCATGCAGCGCAGCGCCAACTTCGCGGTGCCATCGGCAAACCGCCCGTTGACACCCGAGGAGATCGAAGCGGTCAAGGCTGCTTACCCTGAGGAGCGGCGCAACGAGTTGCGCTCGAAGGCACCGAAGACGGCGATGTCGGTCGGCGAGGAGGAACGTCTTCAGCACTATTCGGAGATGTGGGAAGCCGGTGGACTCCGGTTCCTCAACTCCTTCTCTGACATCATGTTCGACGAGCAGGCGAATGAGACCGTGGCGGAGTTCGCTCGATCGAAGATTCGCGAGATAGTCGAGAATCCGGAGGTCGCGGAGGCCCTGTGCCCGGTGGATCACCCCTTCGGCTCGAAGCGGCTCTGCGTGGACACGGGCTACTACGAGATCTTCAACCGCCCGAATGTGACGCTGGTCGACCTGCGCCGGGACCCGATCGTCGAGTTCACGGAGACCGGCATCAAGACCGAGGCGCATCAATATGACGTCGATGTCGTCATCTTCGCGACCGGGTTCGACGCGATGACCGGCGCCGTCCGGCGGATCGATCTCGTTGGCCGGAACGGGATGAAGCTCAAGGACAAATGGAGTCACGGACCGACGACTTATCTGGGGTTCGCGATAAGCGGCTTCCCGAATCTGTTCCTCATCCACGGCCCGGGCAGCCCATCGGTCCTCGAGAACATGATCAGAGGATCAGAGAACCAGGTCGACTGGGTCAGCAGGTGCCTTGCGTACCTGAGAAGAAACGGGATCGAAACGATCGAAGCCACCCCCGAGGCCGAAGCCGACTGGACCGAGCATGTCAACCGGATGGCGAACGCCACCCTGTTCCCCCGCTCGAACTCCTGGTGGGCCGGAGCGAACATAGACGGGAAGCCTCGGGCGTTCATGCCCTACGTGGCAGGACTTCGCCGCTACATGAAGTTCTGTTACACAGCCGCCGCGCAGCGTTACAGGGGCTTCGTGCTCGACGGCAAGGACCAAAGCGGCGACGAAGACCTGACCGAAACCTCGGTCGAGGACTTGCTCGACGTCGCGGAACACCGATGGTACGGCATTGCTGGCCTCCCCCCGCCTCCCCCAAGGAGGCGCCAGAAAGCGGTGACGTCCTGACGTCTCCTCCGCCACCAGCGGGTTGCAGGTAACGGGATCTTGCCACGAAAAAGGAGTTTGGCGAATTGCAGTACAAAGTGATCTCAGCGGACAACCACATCACGGAACCGCCCGGTACGTTCATAGAGAGGGTGCCGGCGAGGTTCCGGGACCGCGCTCCGCGGATACTGCCGGGGGACGATGGCGGAGATGGATGGAGCTTCGACGGCGGTGAGCCCCGGACGACGTTCGGCGCCGGAGGGCAGATGGGCGGCCTGGCCTCCCCGAAGGCGAAGTACCGCGGGATGAAATGGGAGGACATCCTCCCCGGCAATTACGACGGAGCGGCTCATCTCAAGGACATGGAGCTGGACGGCATAGATGCGGTAGCCGTGTATCCCCTGGCGAGTGCAGCTACGTACGCGATGGAAGATCGCGACCTGGCGCTGGCATGCGTCCGGGCCTACAACGACTGGATGATCGACGAATTCTGTTCGGTCGATCCTTCCAGGCTGCTGGCCATGTGCCTCGTCCCGGTGGATGACCCCATGGACACGATTCTCGAAGAGGTCGAGCGCACCGCGCAGAAGGGAGCCAAGGAGTTCTTCCTGCCCTTTTACTCAGCGCGACCTTACTGGGACCCCTACTACGACCCGCTGTGGAAGCTGGTGAGCGATGCGGGCTGCCCGGTCACGATCCATAGGGAGCATGGTGGGAAGGGCGGAACGCAGGAGGGCAACCGCGGCTATCAGGGTGTCCAACTTCCCGACAGCGGCGAGATAAAGGACTCACTGTGGGTGTCGAGCACCGTCCAGCGCTTCTTCTCCGTGATGGGGAGGATCACCGACATGATCTTCACCGGCGTGTTCGACCGCTTCCCGAACCTGAAGATCGTCAACGCAGAATGCAACTTCGGCTGGGTCCCGTTCTGGAGGCAGACGATGGACGAGGAGTGGGAGCGCCACCAGACGACCGGATGGACGAAGATGCTGGCCGTACAGTCACCCTCCTCGTATCTCGGGCGAAACGTCTTCGTGACGATCCTCGACGACAAGGTCGGCTTCGACTTGGCGAGAACCGACAAGGGCCTTCAAGAGATGGCGATGTTCTCCAACGACTATCCCCACAGCGTGACGCTCTGGCCTCGAAGCCAGGAGGTAATAGCGGACTTGACGCAGGGCATGGACGAATCAGCCAAGCACGCCATTCTCGCCGGCAACGCCATCCGCGCCTTCAACCTTGACGCCATGGCGACCATATAGCGGGCCAAGCAAGAGAGGATGTGAGAACGAATGGGAGTGACCACCGTAGACGTCAGCTCGCAGGAGCTGGGTGACCAAGAACAGCAGTGGGCCGTCCGTTGCGATCTGGCCGCCTGCTGTCAACTGGTGGACCTGTACGGCATGTCGGACTTTCCGGGAACCCATATCACCGCAAGGGTCCCTGGGACTTCCGACCACTTCTTCATGACACCCCCTGGTATCCATTTCGGCGAGATGAAGGCGTCGGATCTGGTCGAGGTCGGACCGGACGGGAAAGCCGTCGGCGAGGGGATGCCGCCTATCAACTACGCCGGGTTCGTCATTCACAGTGCGGTGTATTCCGTGCGGCCGGACGTGGCGTGCGTCGTTCACACCCATACCGAACCGGTCAACGCGGTCGGGATGATGCGAGAGGGGCTCTTGCCCATCACCCAGAAGGCCCTCTTGCTCTGGGACGCTGTGAGGTACCACGAATTCGAAGGAGCGGCGCTCGATCTGGAGGAACGCCAGCGCCTGGGCGAGGACCTCAACGACGGTTGGTGCATGATCCTGAAGCACCACGGCGGACTGACGGTCGGCCGCACCGTCGGTGAAGCGTTCTCCTGGACTCTCAAACTCGAGGTGGCGTGCAAGCACCAGGTCACCGGCCTGAGCTGCGGGCGGGAGCTGGAATGGCTCTCCCCGGAGGTCGTGGAAAAGACCATCGAGCAGGGCCGCCGCTTCCGGGCCGCGCGGTTGGAACGGGAGGCGAACGGGCTGCAGTGGTCGGCTCTGATGGGCGACCTGGAGTGGCCGGCATACCTGCGCAAGCTCGAACGCGAGCGAGGCGGGGGGTGGCGGCAGTAGGAGTGCTGGCTGTGGCTCTCTGCCGGGAGGGCTCACTTTTTCTTGATGCAAAGGACTGCGAGTGTCGTCAGAAGGTAATGGTCTTCCGCACCCGGCTGCCCTGGAAGGGGTAGTCGTCGTCGACCTGACGAGGCAGATGGCCGGTCCCTATGGGACTGTCATCCTCGGCGACTTCGGCGCGGATGTCATCAAGGTCGAGTCCCTGCCCGACGGCGATCCGAGTCGGAAGTCCGGGGTGGCTTTCTGCGGTACCGAATCGGCTGTATTCCTCCAGTGGAACAGGAACAAGCGAAGCATCGCGATCGATCTCCGGCGCCCTGAGGGCTTGCAGGTCCTGCTCGAGCTCATCGACCGGGCGGACGTACTGGTGGAGAACTACCGGCCCGGCGTGGCGGAAGAGATCGGGATCGGTTACGACGTCGTGTCCGAGCGCAATCCGCGGCTGCTCTACTGCTCGCTTTCTGCATTCGGCCGTGAGGGCCCCTACGCCCTGTCCCCGGGCACCGACCCGGTAGTACAGGCCATGTCGGGTGTGATGTCGCTCACCGGCGAGGTTGGAGGCGGCCCGCTCCTGGTCGGGATCCCGGTTGCGGACTTCACAGGGGCGCTGATGGTGGCTCAAGCCGTGCTGCTCGGCCTGGCTGCACGGGAGCGGACCGGGAGAGGCCAGCGGATCGACATCTCGATGCTCGCCTCGCTGCTGTTCGGCCTGACGACACGGTTGGCGACTTACTGGGCTACAGGTCGAGATTCGGAGCGGTACGGCAGCGCTCACAGCGTCGTGGCACCCTACGAGGCGTTCCAGACGGCCGATGGCGAGATAGTTGCCGGTTCGTGGGCGCCGGATGCGTGGCCCCGCTTCTGCGAAGCGATCGGCATGCCCGAGCTCGAGAATGATCAGCGGTTCGCAACGAACAAGGAACGCGTGGCCAACCGAACCGACCTCAGGTCTGTGCTCACACCTGTCTTCAAAACGCACACCACCGCCGAATGGGAAGAACGGTTCAGGGCCGCGACCGCATTGTTCGGGGAGATCTGCAGCATCTCGAGGGCGCTTTCACATCCCCAAGCGGAAGCGCTCGGCGTGGTCACATCAATGCCCCACCCGCGGCTGGGAGAGATACAGCAGCTGGCGAATCCCATCCGCATGTCCGAAACGCCAGCAGAGCTGCATCACCCTCCACCGCTGCTCGGGCAGCACACCGCGGAGATCCTCCGCTGGGTGGGTTATAGCAGCAAAGAGATCTCGTCCCTCATGAGCGACGGTGTCGTGCTTGCTGCACAGGAAGAGGCGGCGCGTTGAGCCTTCGCCGCCCCGCACGTCCTCGAGTTGGACCGCGTCCCGACATCCTGGAGAAGAGCAAGCCGATCACACCGGCCGCCAACGTGCGGGCAACCATCGCCCACAACCCACCGTTGGCCAGAGCAGTCGGCGCGCTGTGCAACACGGTCCTGACCGAGGGCAAGACACCCCGTCGGCAGCGGGAACTGGTGATCCTTCGCACCGGCTGGAACTGTGAGGCCGAGTACGAGTTCGGCCAGCACACGCTGTTCGGTCGCGAAGCCGGCCTTACCGACGACGAGATCGCCGCGCTGACAAGACCGCTGAAGACCCACCCCTGGGACGATGAGGACCTTGTCCTGCTCCGGATGGCAGACGAGCTCCGAGCCGACTTCACGGTCACCGACGAGACATGGCAGGAACTTGCCGCACGGTGGTCGACCCCCGAAATCCTGGAGCTCGTCTTCGCGGTGCTGTGTTACATGATGGTTTCCGGATTCCTCAACACCATGGGTGTCGAGATTGACCGTGGAGTACCGGGGTGGCCGGTTCCCAAGGAAGCAGCGGGTTGATCTCATTCCTCGAGGGTGTGAAGGTAATCGACCTGTCCTGGCTGATTCCGGGGCCGTATGTCAGCATGCTCCTGTCGGACTTCGGCGCCGACGTGATCAAAGTCGAAGACACCAATTCGCCCGATTACCTGCGGACTTCGATCGACGCGGCCCGGCATGGCGGCACATCGTCCATCTACCAATGGCTGAACCGCAACAAGCGCGGTATCGCGGTGAACACCCGAGAGCCCGAGGGCGTCGAGATCGTCAGGACACTGGCGCGAGAGGCGGATGTGCTGGTCGAAGGCTTCCGACCAGGCGTGGCAGAACGCCGGGGTCTCGGATATGCGGATATCAGCGAACTGAACCCTTCCATCGTCTACTGCTCTGTCACCGGCTTCGGGCAGTCCGGACCATGGGCTGCCATGGCGACACACGGCGGTGCCTATGACGCGGTGGCCGGTCTCGCCGTCCCCTACAGACTCGACGACGGCACCTATGCCCAATACAGGCCATTCCCGCATGGACTGACATATGGATCATGGCTGGCGGCCATGGCGGTCTCCGCGGCGCTGACGCGAGCGAAGACAGCAGGTGAGGGTTGCTACATCGACATCTCCTGCGTCGATGCCACCATGATGGCCCTCGCGCAGGAAGCGTTGCCCGTCCTGAACGACGGAGCGCAGTGGCCGCCTGATGCCGAGGACGAGGCGAGGCTGAAGTACTGCTACTACGAGACCAAGGACGGCCGCTTCATGTTGCTCCAGGCTCTGGAGCGACCGTTTTGGGAGGCATTCTGCGACGTCGCTGGCCGCCCCGATCTGAAGGAACGCGGGGCCTGGAACGGCGATCCCATGGATCGAATCAAGGCCAAGGATGACCCGGAACTGCGCCGGGAGCTCGTTGATATCTTCCGGAGTCGCACCCAGGCGGAGTGGACGAAGCTATTTCTCGAGAACAACGTCGCTGGCGCTCCCTATTGCTCCCTGTCCGAGGCCGCGCGCAACGAGCACTTCCTGTCGAGGTCGATGTTCTTGGAGCAGCAGCACCCGGACAATGCGAAGACCATCACCACCGTGGCCAACGCCACGAAAGTCCTGGGCCAATCCTTCGAGATACGTCGACCTGCGCCTGAGTTCGGTCAACATAGCGATGAAATCTTGTTGGCGCTCGGATACGAAGAGAGTTCAATCTCGGATCTACGTGCCAGGCGAATCGTGAGATAAGGAGCTGCCGAGTGACGCGGCGCCGGCCCGCCTATCTCGATACCGGCACCTTTGGCTGGCATGGCCGGGGTGTTCGAGCAGCCGACGACTTGCCCGAGCAGCCGCCAGAGGGGCCTTCGGCCCTATGGGGCAAACCCGCCTGAGCGCGATGGTAGGGGATGCCAAGAGATTCGGGACTGGGAGTGGCCGAACCGCACATCCCCGGAGAAGGCTCTGCTTCGTCGAGAAGGGCGTGAGCATGAATCGAGGAGCCGCCAAGCTGAGAGACCTGCGACACAACGGCACCGACGAGGCCACGCCGAAGCCTCAGGCTGAAGCCTCCGACCACGAGCCGGGCTCGAAGCGTGCGGGGAAGGACGATCTGCAGACCGTTCCCCTGGCGGAGGTGGAGAAACGGTTGGAGTCGTCACCGGACGGCCTGACCCAAATCGAGGCGCAGAAGCGGCTCGACCGGTACGGGCCGAACGAGATCGAGGAGAAGAGGGCCAATCCGTTACTGAAGCTGCTCGCCTACTTCTGGGGTCCCATCCCGTGGATGATCGAAGCGGCGGTGATCCTGTCGGCCGTGCTCAAACACTGGCCCGATTTCTTCGTCATCCTGGTCCTGCTGCTCGCCAACGCCGGGGTCGGGTTCTGGGAGGAGCGCCAAGCGGGCAAAGCTATCGACGCCTTGAAGGCCCAGCTGGCGATCAAGGCCCGGGCGCTCCGCGACGGGAAGTGGGTCACCCCGCCGTCGCGTGAGTTGGTACCAGGCGACGTCATCCGCCTCCGCCTGGGCGACATCGTGCCGGCCGATGCGCGTCTGCTGGAGGGCGACCCGGTCGAGGTGGATCAGTCGGCACTGACCGGGGAATCGCTGCCCGCCACGCGCAAGACCGGCGAGGCGGTGTTCTCCGCTTCGATCGTCCGCCAGGGTGAGATCGGCGCCCTGGTCTATGCCACGGGCGCGAACACCTACTTCGGCAAGACCGCGCAGCTGGTCCAAGAAGCACGAACTGTCAGCCATTTCCAGCGGGCAGTGATGAAGATAGGCACCTTCCTGATCGCGCTCGCGGCTGCGCTAGTAACGGTGATCGTCGTCGTATCGATCGCCCGCGGCGACCCGTTCTTCACCACGCTGCAGTTCGCCCTGGTGTTGACCGTGGCCGCGATTCCCGTGGCTATGCCGACGGTGTTGTCGGTGACCATGGCCGTCGGGGCGCGTCTGCTGGCCACGAAGAAGGCCATCGTGAGCCGGTTGGTGGCCATCGAGGAATTGGCGGGCGTGGACGTGCTGTGCACGGACAAGACCGGCACCTTGACCCAGAACAAGCTGACCCTGGGCGAACCCTTCGCCGTGGACGATGTCCCCTCGGCACAGGTCATCGTCAATGCTGCGCTGGCGTCGCGCGCCGACGATGCCGACGCCATCGATCTGGCCGTGCTGGGCGCCCTGGAGAGCGATCAGGCGTTGCAGGGCTACCAGGTGGTCCACTTCCAGCCGTTCGACGCCGTACGCAAACGTACCGAGGCGGCCGCCACAGCCGCCGACGGAACCTCGTTCAAGGTGGCCAAGGGCGCACCGCAGGTGATCCTCGAACTGTCGGCCAACGCAGAACAGGTGAGACCAGACGTCGACCGGGCCGTCAGCGAGTTCGCAGTGAGGGGCTTCCGTTCGTTGGGTGTGGCACGGGCCGAAGGAGGCGGGCCATGGCAGTTCCTCGGCGTGTTGCCCCTGTTCGACCCGCCACGCGCCGACGCCAAGGCGACCATCGCTACAGCGCGCCACATGGGCGTGGACGTCAAGATGGTCACCGGTGACGCCCTTGCCATCGCCCAAGAAACCGCCAAGACACTCGGCATGGGCAGCGACATTGTCGATGCCTCCGGGCTGGGCGACGTCAAGCGCCAAGAGACGGCAGCTACGGCCGAATCCATCGAGAACGCCGACGGGTTCGCCCAGGTGTTTCCCGAACACAAGTTCCACATCGTGGACGTCATGCAAAAGCGGGGGCACATCGTCGGCATGACCGGTGACGGGGTCAACGACGCCCCGGCGCTGAAGAAGGCGGACTGCGGCATCGCCGTATCCGACGCCACCGACGCGGCACGCGCCGCCGCTTCCATCGTGCTGACCACACCCGGGCTCTCGGTGATCATCGACGCGATCAAAGAGAGCCGGAGAATCTTCCAGCGGATGAGCAGCTACGCCATCTACCGCATAGCCGAGACGCTCCGCGTGCTGGTGTTCGTCACCCTCGTGATCTTGATCTTCAACTTCTTCCCCGTGACCGCGATACAGATCGTGATCCTGGCCCTGCTCAACGACGGAGCAATCCTGTCCATCGCCTACGACAACGTCCGCTACAACGAGCAACCCGAGGCCTGGAACATGCGCCTCGTGCTCGGAATAGCCACGGTCCTCGGCGCCGTCGGACCCATCGCCGCGTTCGGCCTGTTCTACCTCGGCGACAAGGTCTTCCACCTCGACCACCCGCAGCTTCAGACCCTCATGTACTTGACGCTCTCGATCGCCGGGCACCTGACGATCTTCCTGGCCCGCACACGCGGCCCGTTCTGGTCGATACGCCCCGCTCGGGTCCTCCTACTCGCCGTGCTCGGAACCCAGACACTAGCGACGATCATCGCGGTGTTCGGCATATTCATGACCCGCCTCCCCTGGGGATATGCAGCCCTCGTATGGGGCTACGCGCTGGTGTGGTTCCTCCTGACCGACCGAGTGAAACTGCTCGCGTACCGGATTCTTGACCCAATGAACAACAACACACCCGCCGATCGCTAGCCACCAGACGCATCCAGCAAGCCGTCTGGTGTCGAAGCACGGGCGCGTCCCGACCTTGTGCTGATGTCTAGGCGGGGCCGAACCCGGCCGACCACTCCAGGAGTTGGGGTACGAGGAGCGGCCAACGCACGAAGAGCTGCCCCTTCGCGCTCTGCTCGTTCCACTCGCTGTCGCCCCACGGCGGCTCGACCAGCTGGCTCTGGGGCAGGAGACCGGCCAGCCGCTCCGAGGTCTCCCGGGTGTGGTGAGCGTCGCTCTCACCGCTGCGAAACACCAGCGCCGGAATGTCGAGCGCCCTGACCACCTCGTCGGCGACGCCGGGGATCAGCTCGCCCTCCCTCGGGTAGTAGGCGAGCATCCAACGCTCCATCGTGCGGATGAACGTCTGGCGGTCCTGGGCCAGGATGCGGTCTCTGTTCCCCGGGTTGCGAGCCTGGACCTCCTGCCATTCGGGCAGGCCGGCCACCGCCTCCATCCCGTATTTCCAGGCGGCGGCGATCGACCCCGAGCAATAGTGGACGCCCAGGCTCAGCAGTCCGTAGGGCCCACCGCTGATCCACCACGTGGTCACCGCCTTGGCCACATCCCGGTGCCGGGCGGCGGTGAGCAGCGATACGCGGGCCCCGCCGGAGCCGCCGGCGACGACCGCCGGGGCCATGCCCAGCTCGCGGATCAGGCCGGCCAGGGTGTCAGCCTGCATGGCCGACTCATTGTCTCCGTCGAAGCAGACGTCGCTCGACCCGGTGTTCGGGCGATCCCAGATCAGCACCTGTTTGCCACCGGTGGCCAGGGCCTCGGCTGTCTCCCGCACGCCGGGGAAGTCTCGGGCGAAACGGCCTCCGGGCGTGAGCGCCCATGGCTCCCCGGCTCCGATCACGTCGTAGGCGACCTCGATCCCGCTGATGTTGAGTGTCGGCATGGTTAAAGACGGTATAGCTTTGCCGCGTTCTCGCCCAGGACCTTGCGGCGGGTCTCCGGCCGCAAAGCCAACATTTTGTCCGCAATGGAATCCAGCGGAGACGGATAGAGGCACGTCGGGTGCGGGAAGTCGGTTTCGAACAGCACGTTGTCCTCGCCCACGCTGTCGATCAGGTCCTGCACCTTCCCCCGGTTCTGCTCGAACCAGAACGTGGCGTACCAATGGTCCTTGAAGTACTCCGACGGCATCCGCTTGAGCTTGGCCGCCTGCACCGGGGCGTTCTCCCACAGCTCATAGTCCATCGTCTCCAGGATGAACGGGATCCACCCGACGCCGCTCTCCACCGACACCATCTTCAGCTTCGGGTGACGGTCGAATATGCCGGCGAACACGGTGTTGATGATCACCCGGGCGTTGTTGATGAACAGCATCGAGCCGCCGATAGCCGGCTTCACGAACTCGTCCTGAGACGCCCAAAAGTAGTTCCCGTAGAAATTCATAGCGGTCAGGCTGGCGCCGATGTGGAAGTGGACGGGCAGGTGGCGGTCGGCGCACACCTCCCACAGCGGATCCCATTCCCGGCTGGCCAGGTCCGGGGAGCCCAGGTCCTGCGGATCGCTGGTCATGTTCACCCCACGCAGGCCGAGCCCGGCGACCCGTTCCGCCTCCCGTACGCAGTCGGCGACGTCCCAGGCGGGTAGCACCGGCATCGGCAGCATCCGGTTGCCGGACCACTCCTGCAGCTCGGCGGCGTTGTCGTTGTAGATCTCGACACACAGCCGGCGCAGCTCCAGGTCCTGGCTGGCACCGCCCAGGCCCTGCCCACCGAGGCCGATCGAGTTCGGGAACATCACCTGGGCGTGGATGCCGCACGCATCCATTACCTGCAACCGAACCTCCGGGTTGTAGGCCGCCTCGTGGACGCGGTCGATGCCCCACACGATCATCGACTCGGCGAACGGGAACTTTTCCCCGTCCCGGTCAATGACACCACCGCCGCCGGCGAACCCGAGGGGGGTGCCGTCGAACACCCACGTCGGCCGCCCATCAACGGTTTCGACGCGGGGAACCCGGTCCTTGTACTTCTCCGGCGCCCGCTTGGTCCACAGGTCGTGGGCCTCGGTCAGATGCGTGTCGGCATCTACCACCAGTACGTCCTCGGCCACCTTGCTCATTTCGGTCCCCCTTGGTCCCGGGTGCTACGGCCTAAGCGGGAGGCTAGTCACTCGGAAGGCGAGGCGGTCCCAGCCGGTGGCGCCCTGAACGGATACGGCCGGCTGGCGTTACGTCGCGTCGCGCGAGGGCCCCCCGAGCCGGGCGACCTGCTCGGTGCGGTTGCGTACCAGGTCGTTGAGCGCTTGACCGGGCCCGATGTGGTCCCAGAGGGCGGGGGGGTAGTGGGTGACGTACATGGTGCGGCGCTGGCCTGCGCCGGTCGGTTTGGGCGAGGCGTGCATGACGTCTTGGATGTGCACGGTGACGTCGCCGGGGGCGGTGTCGATGCCAACGACGGGGACGTTGGTGAGGCGGTCCTTCCAGAGGTAGTGGAGGGTCTGGCCGTGGCTGCCCGGGACGACCTGGAGGTTGCCGGTGGCTGCGCTGGAGCCGGTGAGCTGGATGCCGATGCTGACCGAGGGGCAGAAGATCGCGTGGCCGCCGGTACCGCAGTCCTGGTGCCAGGGGATGTTGGACAGGCCGCTGGTCCGGCCCGGGACCTTGATCAGCACGGCAGTTCCTTCCATCCGGTCGGGCGCGATCCTGAGATTCGGGTCCAGGAGGGTGCCTAGCCGCTGGACTCTGGGATCGCTCTCGAGGGCGGCCAGCACAGGGGAGCGGAGGCTGGCGTAGACCAGCCGGCACAGCGCAGTCGAGCCATCTTCGGTGGTGACCCACCACGACTGGTCGTCGCCGGGACGGGCAAGTGAGGCCAGCCGGTCGATCTCCTGGTTGGCGGCTTCTGTCTCCTCGGCGCTGAAGACGCCTTTGATGTGGAGGTAACCCATGGTGCGCAGCTGGGCGGCGAGCTCGGCGTCGTCGGTGTCCGCGGTGAAAGTGGCAGCAGGGTCCCGGCCATGGAAGTCTGCCCGCGAAGGGTCATAGGGCGGTATGCCGGCGTGGAGGTACTTGAGGATCGGGTCCCAGTCGGCCAGCTGCTCGAAGCCGCCTCGCTCGAATGTCAGCTCGTTGCTGAGAAAAAGGCCGACGAAGGTGCTCACCTGCCCCACCAGGTCGTTCCATGCCCGGCGGCTGAGACGCACGGCGGCGGCTCCGTGGTCGAGACCCTCCTCGACCAGCACGGACGTCCCGTCGGCGGTGTAGGTGATCGCCTCGTCCTCCACGTAGAAGGTGAGACCCCCCGTGGCGGACACGTCGGCGGCGACCCTTCGAAGCACATCGTCGTGCACGCCGGCCGGGACTGCGGGAGCGAGCGTCATGGCGCCAGTATGCAGCAACCCGAACAGACGGGCCGTATGCCATTGGCTCCGGCAGCACGGTTCCGTCGGCTGCACCGTCTACGAATCTGGCCCCACCTCACCGAACATCCACAGCGCCGGCCCGAGCCCCTCGATCGTCACTTCTGGCCAGTCCGTCGACAGATCTTCCCAGCGCGATCTCGTAAGCACGAGCCGGATGATCGTCGCGCTCTTGCCGCGCCTCTCCACGGTCTCGGTACCGTCAGGCACGTAGCCGAGCTTCTCCGACACGCGAAGGCTGGTGGCATTGTCGGAGAACGCCCCGCTTCGTGCCACCTCGGTGCCGAGGCCGGTGAATGCGAGGTGCAGAACTGCCCGCCGCATCGCCGTCCCGATGCCGGAACCCTGGTATCGCCTTCCTAGCCACGAGCCGGTCTCGATCGCGCGCGTGGTCGCGAACTTCGAGGCGCTCATACCCTGCGTCCCGACAACGCAGCCATCGCGTGTCGTTACGAGAGGAAGATGCCACGAGGCCGGATCCCACTCTGCCCTCATCTTCCAGTTCCACTGGAGCACGCTGCGGGCTCTCTCCTCGGGAGCTACGTCACTCCACGGGACGCTGAAGGGCATCGTGTCGGGGTCGTGAATGTCCTCCAGGGCGAGGGTCGCCAGCGCGGCCAACTCGGCCTCGTCCGCGAAACGCAACTCGATGTCGCCGGTGCGCACCCGCAGCGAGTAGAGCGGCCAAAAGGCGGAGATGTCTCCCATCGCTCTATGAAACCCACTTCATGTCAACGGGGCCAACGATTTCGAGCAGCGATGGGGCGCCGGCACACCTACAGTCCCGAACGTGCACGACGACCTCGCGTACGCAGACGTCTTCACTCTCCGGGCTGAGCAGGTCCCTGCAGCAGAGTTGGCCAGGGCGCTGGTCGAGCGCATCGGGGCCATCGACGAACCAGGATCTCCGACCGAGCTCCGTTCCGTCCTGGCTGTGTCGCCACGGGCGGTGGACGAAGCCAAGCGCTGCGACACCGGGCCCAAGAGGGGTCCGCTCCACGGCCTGCCGGTCCTGGTCAAGGACAACATCGAAGTCGCCGGCATGCCGTCTTGTGCCGGGGCCACGAGTCTCGCCGGCCGCCCAGCCGTCCGCGACGCGCCGCTGGTGGCACGCCTGCGAGAAGCGGGTGCGATCGTCCTCGGCACCACGAACCTGTCCGAGTGGGCCAACATCCGCTCCCCGCGATCGACTTCGGGTTGGTCGGCGATCGGGGGACTCACCGCCAACCCGTGGGCGCTCGACCGAAGCGCGGGTGGGTCCTCGTCGGGATCGGGTGCGGCGGTCGCAGCAGGGCTCGCGCCGCTGGCGGTCGGTACCGAGACAGACGGGTCGATCACCTGTCCCTGCTCGCTCAACGGCGTCGCGGGAATAAAGCCCACCGTCGGTCTCGTGCCGGCGGGCGGCGTCGTGCCCATCAGCCGGAGTCAGGACAGTCCCGGGCCGATGGCGCGAACGGTCGAAGAGGTGGCACTGCTACTCGAGGTACTGAGCGCGACGCCCGGAATCCTCGACAGAACGAGACGCGGGGTCGCTGACCTGAGGGTCGGCGTTGCCCGAACCTGGCGGACGGGGCACCCGGCAACCGACCGCCTGTTCGATGACACCACCGCGCTGCTGCGGGACTCCGGTGCCGACCTGCTCGACATCGAGGTTCCGGTCCCAACGCCCGAGGTCGAAGAGGATGAACTCACCGTCCTGTTGTGCGAGCTCGTCGAGGGAATGTCTCTCTATCTCCCGACACGCGGTCCGCAAGGTCCGCAGAGCCTCGCCGAGGTGGTCGAGCACGAGAATGCGAACAGCTCCATCGAGCTGGCACATTTCGGCCACGAGTTCTTCGAACGAGCGCTGTCGCTGGGCGGTACCGGCACCGGCACGTACCGCGACGCCCGCACCCGCAACCTCGCATGGGCCCGCGGTGATTGCCTCGAGCCCGCCCTGAGCAAGTGCGACGTCCTCATCGCACCGTCCTATGGTCCCGCGTGGAAGAGCGATCTCACCCTCGGTGGCCACCCGGCGGCCGCGTCGCCCGTCACCACACCGCCGGCGATTGCCGGGTGGCCGGTAGCCACCGTGCCCATGGGAGCAGTGGACGGTCTGCCGGTAGGAGTCTGCGCTGTCGGGCGCCCCGGATCGGAGCCGCTGCTGCTGGCCGTCTGCCGTGCAGTGGAGCAGCTCAATGACGGCAATCCGCCTCAGCGACCTGCGTGGCGCCAACCCACCCGCGGCTGATGGATCTCACACTTCCCTTACAAGCCGGTGCGACACTTGGCAACGCATGACGACCGAGCAGGCGACGATCGTGGTGGTAGAGGATGACCCAAACATCGCGGACCTTCTCGACATGTACCTCCGCAGGGACGGACACCGGGTCATCCAGGCTTCCGACGGCGAGTCAGCACTCACCGCGGTCAGCCGCGAACGACCGGCTCTGATCGTCCTCGACATAGGCCTGCCCGGCGCTGTCGACGGCTTCGAGGTCTGCCGGCGCCTGAGAGCGACCAGCGCCGTGCCCGTCATGATGCTCACCGCCCGGGGCGACGAGATCGACAGGGTGCTCGGCTTCGAGCTCGGCGCAGACGACTACGTCACCAAACCGTTCTCTCCGCGAGAGATTGCGGCGCGCGTCAAGGCCATCCTGCGACGAGCTGCCGGCCCACCGCCGCAACAGCCCTCGATCCTGCCGGCAGGCGACGTCGAGGTGGACCTCGCCCGCCGCGAGGCGCGAGTCGGAGGGCGCCCGGTGGCACTTGCGACCCGCGAGTTCGACCTCCTCGCCTACCTGGCCGGGAACAAGGGGCTCGCCCTCTCGCGCCAGCAGCTCCTCGACGGAGTGTGGGGTCCGGGTTGGTACGGCGATCAGAGGACCGTCGACGTCCACGTCGGGCAACTGCGGAAGAAGTTCGGTGACGCTCTGACGTTGACCACCGTCTGGGGCGTCGGGTACAGGCTGGACTAGGACGGAAGGAGGAGCACGTCTATGCGCCGCCGCCTCACCGTCGCGATGGTGGTCATGGTCTTCGGCACCCTCGTCCTGTCCGGTCTCGTAAGCCTCGCGCTCGCAGCTCACAGCGCGACCGTGCAGACGCGCCACGAGTTGATGAACGAGGCAGAGGGACTTGCGGCCAGCGTCACGACCGAAGCCAGAACCGCCAACCGCAACGACCCGGCCAAAGCGCTCCGGACCCTTCTCGCCGGGCTCAAGTCGCCGCTCAGGCTCGATGGGTCCGCGGTACTGGTCGTCTCGCCGGACGGCCGCTTCCTCGATCCGGTCAACCCCCGCCGGACCCCTGTCCTCCCCGGTGGGCTGACAGCGGCCGACCTGCCACCGCAGACCCTCCTCGACCTCCAGCCGGTATCGGGCACCACGGGGGGAGTCGTCTTCGCGGCCTTTCCCTACAAAGCAACGGTCCAGATCCTCGGTGCTCCGCGCGACGTGGTCCAGACCGTGATCCTGACCCGTCGGCCCCCGAGCGCGCTGGTGAGTGCCGGCCCTTGGTTCGCGCTCTCGTCGCTGATCATCCTCATAGTGGCGTGGATACTCTCGCGCCGGCTCGGGCGGAGATTCGTCAAACCGGTCGAAGCTGCCCAGCAGGTGACGAGCCGGATCGCCTCAGGCGACCTGGATGCTCGGCTCCCCGAACACCCCGGGACTGATCCCGAGCTAGCGGCGCTCGCCGCGTCGATCAACTCGATGGCGACGAGCCTGGCGGAGGCCAAGAATGCCGAGAGGCACTTCCTGCAATCGGTCTCGCATGACCTCAGGACGCCTCTGACGTCCATACGCGGTTTCGCGGAAGCGATCGAGGACGGCACGACAGCGGACACCGTCGCCGCGGCCGGCGTCATCGCGTCCGAGGCCCGCCGCCTCGAACGGCTCGTATCGGACCTCGTCGGGCTTGCCAGCCTCGAAGCCAAGAGGTTCAACCTCGAGCCTCGACCACTCGACCTGAGAGCAGCGGTTGCCGATGTGACCGCAGCGTTCGCGCCGGCCGCCGCCGAGCTGCATCTGACGCTCGCAATGGACCGGCCACCGGCACAGGACGCGGTGTGGACGTACGCCGACCCCGACCGCCTGGCCCAAGTGGTCGCGAATCTGATCGAGAACGCGCTCCGCTACGCCCGAGCCGCCGTGAACGTCGGTGTCGGCCAGTCCGCCGGCAGCGCGGTCATCACCGTCGCCGACGACGGGCCCGGGATCTCGGCGCAGGACATGCCGAGCATCTTCGAGAAGCTCTTCGTCGCTCGCCCTCGGCCGGACAGGCCGATCGGCTCCGGGCTCGGTCTGACGATCGTGTCGGAGCTCACCCAGGCCATGGGCGGGTCGGTACGGGCGGAATCGCCGATCGAGGGGGAGGGGGGCACGCGGATGGTCGTGACGCTTCCTCTGGCCGCGTCATCCGGGACCCCGGCGGCGACTCCGGCCGGAGCCACCCCGCGCCGCTGATCGGGATGCTAAGCACTTTGCATGCCCTCCGAGCCGACCGCTGATCAAGTAGCCCTTTTCGCGCTGAAGGTCTGGGAGTACAAGCAGGGGGAGAGCGTCTCGCTCATGGTCCACCTGGGCGACCGGCTCGGTCTCTACAAGGCGATGGCCGGAGCGGGACCGCTGACCGCCGGCTCACTCGCGGACAAGACCGGGCTCCACCCGCGCTGGCTACTGGAGTGGCTTCGCTCCCAGGCGGCCGCGGGCCTCATCAGGTCCGACGACGGCGAGGTGTTCGAGATGCCACCCGAAGCGGTGCCGGTGCTCTCCGACGAGGGAGGAAGCCTGTGGTTCGCCGCCGGCGCGTTTGCGGGCGCGGCCGTACCGCCCGGGGTCGTCGACCGACTCGCCGACGCCTTCCGGACCGGCAAAGGACTCAGCTACGACGATCTCGGACCCTCCGCCGCCCACCATGTCGAAAGGATGCTCGGCCCGTGGAGCCGCCTCGCGCTCGTTCCGGTGATCCTTCCCGCGCTGGAGGGAGTAACAGACCGGTTGTCCGCCGGGGCGCGTGTCGCCGACATCGGCTGTGGCGCCGGCGTTGCGCTGCGAGCCATGGCTGAGGTTTTTCCGAACTCGACCTTTGAGGGTTTCGACCCTTCGACCCATGCCATAGCCCGAGCCCGGGAGCGCGCGCGCGAAGCGAATCTCCCGAACATCCGGCTCCACGAGGTGGGCACCGAGCAGCTGCCAGGCGACCCGAGCTACGACCTGGTCCTGACGTTCGACTGCCTCCACGACATGCCCCGCCCGGCCGAGGCGATGGCCGCTATCCGCAGGGCGATCAAGCCCGACGGCACGTGGCTCATCAAGGAGATCCGGAGCTCGTCTCGCTGGTCCGAGAACCTGCGAAACCCGCTGCTGGCGATGATGTACTCGACGTCGGTTACGACTTGCATGTCGTCGGCCATGTCGGAGCCAGGCGGAGCCGGACTGGGGACCCTCGGGCTGGACCCCGAGCTGCTCGAGCGGATGTGCACGCAGGCCGGCTTCACCCGTTTCGCTCAACGTGACTTCGAAGACCCCGCGAACCTCTACTACGAGGTGAGGCCCTGAGCATCCTCAACTAGAAAAAGAGCCACCCGTCCCCGGAAGGAACCTGTCGTGCACACAAGAGCCTGCGACCTGCTCGGAATCGAGTTCCCCATATTCGCCTTCAGCCACTGCAGAGACGTCGTGGCCGCGGTGAGCAAAGCGGGAGGCTTCGGTGTGCTCGGCGCAGTCGCCTACTCGCCAGAGCAACTCGACATAGCCCTGTCTTGGATCGACGAACACGTAGGCGATCGGCCCTACGGCGTCGACGTCATCATCCCGGCGAAGTACGTGGGGGACGAGAGCGGTGGACTGATGGCGAGCCAGGTCCGGGATCTGATCCCCGAAGAGCACCGGAACTTCGTCGAGCAGATCCTCGGTCGCTACGGAGTCCCGTCGATGACGGAGGAGCCTGAGGTTCCGGGCTCCGACCGGCGGATGCCCTTCTCCAAGGAGAGCACCGACGAGCTTCTCGACGTCGTCTGGCGGCATCAGAAGGTGCGGTTCATCGCCAACGCCCTCGGGCCGGCGCCGGCGCACCTCGTCGAAGCCGCCCACGAGCGCGGGCTGGTCGTCGGCGGCCTTGTCGGCACGGTCGAGCACGCCAGGCGCCAGAAGGCGGCGGGGGTCGACTTGGTCATCGCTCAGGGCTACGAGGCAGGCGGCCATACGGGGGAGATCTCGACCATGGTGCTCGTTCCTCAGGTGGTCGACGTCGTCGCCCCTGTTCCCGTGCTCGCCGCCGGCGGGATCGCCGACGGACGCCAGGTCGCAGCCGCCCTCGCGCTCGGCGCGGAAGGTGTCTGGTGCGGGTCTGTCTGGTTGACGACTGACGAAGCGGAAACACACCCGGTTGTGAAAGCGAAATTCCTTGCCGCCTCGTCCACCGACACCATCCGTTCCCGCGCCAAGACCGGCAAACCGGCCCGGCAGCTGAAGTCCGCATGGACCGAGGAATGGGAGGACCCCGCAAACCCCAAGCCGTTGCCCATGCCACTGCAGGGGGCCCTCGTCGCGGAAGCTGAGACCCGTATCGCCCGCTCGGCCGCCACCAACGACGGAGCCCGCCAACTCATCAACTACTTCGTCGGTCAGGCCGTGGGACAGATGAACCAGCCGAAGCCTGCGGCGAAGGTCGTCCTCGAGATGGTAGAGGGGTACATAGACGCCGCGAGCCGGCTTGGTTCGACGCTCACCACCGCGTGAGCGCCGATCATCTCGTATCGAGTTACGGATACTGGGCGGTCTTCGTCCTCGTTGGTCTGGAGAGCATCGGGATCCCACTTCCGGGCGAAACGATCCTCATCGTCGCCAGCACGCTCGCAGGCAAGTACCACCACCTGAGCGTCTGGGGCATCTTCGCGGCGGCATCCGCAGGGGCGATCATCGGCGACAACATCGGCTTCTGGGTCGGCGACAAGGGCGGTTACCGGCTCCTCCGCCGCTTCGGGAAGTACATCCACCTCGATGAGGGCAAGCTCAAAGTCGGCCGCTACATCTTCGACCGCCACGGGGGCAAGGTCGTGTTCTTCGGCCGCTTCGTATCGGTGTTGCGCACCTACGCCGCCTTTCTCGCCGGAACCAACAAGATGCGGTGGCGCGCCTTCCTCGTCTTCAACGCGGCCGGCGGGATCCTGTGGTCCGGCATCTACTCGTTCGCGGCCTACTACGCCGGCGACAGCCTCCGGCACGCCTCCGGCAAGATCGACATCATCATCGGCGCCATCGCTGTTGTCGTGATCGTCGGCGTGTTCCTCTTCATCCGGCACCAGGGTGGAAAGCTGCAGGAGCGCGCCGAAGCCGCCTACCCCGGACCCCTTGCGTAGAGAGGCTCTGCGAACCTCTTCAGCCGCTATCGGGGAAGTGATGCGCCGTGATCGTGTGCGGATCGGTCGAACCGTCGGCACTGCAAGGGTTCAGGTGGATCGTCGCCCCCGCCAAACGGGGAAGCTCGTGCAGCAAGCGGTGCTCCGCTTCCTCCGCGACGGCGTGAGCCTCTGAGAGAGTCAGCGCGGCATCCGCGCCGATGTCGGCCTCGGCAAGCAACTCGTGGCCCACCCAGCGGACCCGCACCCGGTCGACACGCGAGACCCGCGGGACCGCGGCCAACGCGTCCCGGGCGGAGTCAACCAAGTCAGGGTCGACGGAGTCCATCAACCGCCGGTAGATGTCGCGGGCGGCGTTCTTCAACACCATCAGCACGGCGACGGTGATCACCAGCCCGACCACGGGGTCCGCCTGCTTCCATCCCGCAGCCACTCCTGCCGCGCCCGCCACCACCGCCAAGGAAGTGAACCCGTCCGTGCGAGCGTGCATCCCGTCCGCGACGAGCGCAGCCGAGCCGATCCGCCGTCCGACGCGGATGCGGTAACGCGCCACGAGCTCGTTGCCGGCGAATCCCACGAACCCTGCAGCGACCACCCACCCGACACCCTGCATCGACCGGGGATGCTGGAGCCGTAAGACGGCCTCCCAGGCAGCGAGGACGGACGAGCCCGCGATGACAGCGACGATGAATATGCCTGCCAGGTCCTCTGCTCTTCCGTAGCCGTAGGTGTAGCGCTCGTTCGGGGGGCGCCGGCCGATCCAGAACGCGATGCCGAGCGGCACCGCGGTGAGAGCATCCGCGAAGTTGTGGATCGTGTCGGACAGCAGCGCGACCGAGCTGCTGACTATCACCACCGCCAACTGGATCGCCGCCGTGACGGCAAGCCCCGCCAACGACACCTTCAACGCCCGCATTCCTTCGTCCGTCGACCCGAGTGCTGCGGCGATCGAGTCGCCGGCGTCGTGGCTGTGCGGCACGAAGATCGACTTCACGAACCCCACCGGCCCGCCACGGTGAGTGTGATCGTGGGCGTCCCCGTGATCGTGGTGGTGCTCGTGCGCCACGTGCTTACCCTACCGATCAGCTGGAGTGCTATGACGGTGTTATGCCCGATGCAGACGCGCACGCCGCCCAGATCGCGGAGCGGGGTTGGACGGTCATCGAGGACGCGATCGAACCTCAGCTCCTCGACGCCCTGGCCGAGGATCTCGCCCGCCTCGAAAAGGAGCTCGACGTCCAGCCCGCGACCAACTCGTTCGAGGGCCACCGCACCCTGCGCGTCTACAACCTCCTCGCCCGTGGGGAGATCTGGTGGAAGGTCCCGGTACACCCGGTCGTGCTGCCGGTAGTCGAGAGAGTCCTCGATCCGGGGTGCCTCGTCTCGTCCCTCTCCTCGATCAACATCGGGCCCGGCGAGACGGCCCAGCCCATCCACTCGGACGACCAACTGATCCCCATCCCCAAGCCGCACCCGCCGACCGTGTGCAACACCATGTGGGCCCTGACCGACTTCACCGAGGAAAATGGCGCGACCCGCGTGATCTCCGGCACCCACCTGGCAGACGCCTCTCCCGACTACGGCAGCCCGTATGACTCGGAGCCTGCAGTGATGCGCCGGGGGAGCGTGTTGGTGTGGCACGGCAGCCTCTGGCACGGCGGCGGTGCCAACACGACATCCGAGCGGCGGATCGGCATAGCCATGAACTACTGCGCCGGCTACATACGCCAGCAGGAGAACCAGCAGCTGGGCATCCCGCCCGCGGACGTCGCCCGCATGCCGCGCCGCCTTCAGGAGCTCGTCGGTTACGGCATCTACAGCGGGCTCATCGGCCACATCGACAAGCACTCACCCGGGGCCGTGCTCGCCAGGTCCGCGTCCGAGTCCGACTCGCCGATGGTCTGGGACGTGGTCGGCTAGTCGTTGGCACCCTCCGGCCGCGGGTAGCGTCTTGGGGGTGACTCTGGCCGGACACCCCGACACCGCGCCTCGGCAGGGCGCAGCGTGGGACGCCTACCGCCGGCGCGTGGCGACCCTCCAGCGGCAGTACGGCGCGATCCCCGCCGGCGATACCGTTCGCCTCGCCAAGAAGACGTCCAACCTGTTCCGCCCTCGCGCCCGCGACGCAGGACCCGGCCTCGACGTCGCAGCCTTCGACGGCGTGATCGAGGTCGACGCTGCCGCCCGCACCGCGGACGTGCAGGGGATGACCACTTACGAGCATCTGGTCGACGCCACGCTGCCGCACGGCCTGATGCCGCTGGTCGTGCCCCAGCTGAAGACGATCACCCTGGGCGGGGCGATCACAGGGTTGGGCATCGAGAGCTCGTCGTGGCGCAACGGCATGCCTCACGAGTCGGTCCTGGAACTCGACGTGATGACCGGAGCCGGCGAGGTCGTCACGGCAACCCCGGGCGGCGACCACAGCGACCTGTACTACGGATTCCCCAACTCTTACGGGACGCTCGGCTACGCGCTGCGGGCGCGCATAGAGCTCGAGCCGGTGCAGCCGTTCGTGCATCTCCGCCACCTCCGTTTCCGTCGCTTCGACGACCTCGTCGAGACGCTTGCGTCCGCCTGCTCCACCGGGGTCCATGACGGAGAAAGACTGGACTTCGTCGACGGTTGCGTCTTTTCCCCCGAAGAGAGCTATCTGACGCTCGGGTCGTGGTCCGATGAAGCTCACGCCGTCAGCGACTACACCTGGATGGACATCTACTACCGGTCGATCCAGTCGCGCAGCGAGGACTGGCTCACCGCCCGCGACTACCTGTGGCGCTGGGACACGGACTGGTTCTGGTGCTCGCGTGCGTTCGGCGCGCAGAAACGTTGGGTGCGCCGGCTCGCCGGTCGCCGCTTCCTGCGCAGCGACGTGTACTGGAGAATCAAGGCCCTCGAGGACCGCTACCACCCCAAGGCGCGCATCGACCGGGCCCTCGGCAGGCCCGCCCTCGAAGACGTCATACAGGACATCGAGGTTCCGATCGAACGGCTCGCCGAGTTCGTCGAGGGTTTCCAGAGGGAGGTGCCGATCAGCCCGTTCTGGCTCTGCCCGCTGCGGCAGCGAGACCCGGACGCGGCCTGGGACCTGTACCGCCTCGACCCTTCGGTCGTCTACGTCAACGTCGGCTTCTGGTCGAGCGTGCCGCTGGCACCCGGTATGGATCCAGCGCACCACAACCGTTGGGTCGAGGACGAAGTGGACCGCCTCGGCGGGCGGAAGTCCCTGTACTCGACAGCGTTCTACGACGAGGACCGCTTCTGGGACCTCTACAACGGACCCGCCTACCGGACCCTCAAGTCCCGCTACGACCCTGACGGCCGGCTGCTCGGCCTCTACGAGAAATGCGTCCGATCCGCATGACCGCCTCGACCACGGAGGACACATGGCCAACCGCACCGCTATAGCGCCCGTACTCGCCAAAGTGATCGGCCCCGGCAAGCCGATCGCATTCGAGGCCTTCGACGGCAGCAGCGCAGGCCCGGCCGACGCGGAGAGCCGGATCCTCGTCAGGGACCCCCGCGCTCTCAACTGCGTGGCCACCGCCCCGAGCGACCTCGGCCTCGCACGGGCCTACGTGTCCGGCTACATGGATCTCGAAGGCGACATGTACACCACGTTGGAGATGCTGGCGGCGGAGACCGTGGGGTCGTTGTCGTGGGCGGACCGGCTGGGAGTGCTGCGCGATCTCGGTCCTGGCATCCTCCGTCCTGTTGCCCCACCACCGGAGGAGGTGCACCCGGGGCCGTGGTGGGGGCTGCGCCACTCCGTCAGCCGCGACTCGCGGGCGATCAGCCACCACTACGACGTCTCCAACAAGTTCTACGAGTGGCTGCTCGGTCCCTCGATGGCATACACGTGCGCGGTATACCCCCATGACGGGGCGTCGCTCGAAGAGGCCCAGGAGGAGAAGGTCGACCTGGTCTGCCGCAAGCTCGACCTCCAGCCTGGCCAGCGGTTGCTCGACGTCGGTTGCGGGTGGGGGACCATGGTGGTGCACGCGGCGAAGCACTACGGGGTGCGGGTGGTCGGCGTCACCTTGTCGCGCCAGCAGGCCGAGTACGCGCAGAAGCAGATAGCCGAGCTCGGGCTGTCGGACCTGGCGGAGGTGCGCCACGACGACTACCGCAACGTGACGGAGACCGGTTTCGACGCGGTCAGCAGCATCGGCCTGACCGAGCACATCGGAGCCAAGAACCTCGCCGGCTACGTCCGTTTCCTGGCTTCGAAGCTCCGCCCCCATGGCCGCCTGCTGAACCACTGCATCACCCGCGCAGTGACGTCGGCGCCGGCGCGCCCCGGCGGTTTCATCAACCGCTACGTGTTCCCCGACGGCGAGCTCGAAGGCGCCGGCACCATCATCTCCGCCATCCAGGACAACGGCTTCGAGGTCCGCCACGAGGAAAACTTCCGCGAGCACTACGCCCGCACGTGCACTGCGTGGGGGGCGAACCTCGAAGCCCACTGGGACGAGGCGGTCCGCGAGGTGGGGGAGGGGCGCGCCCGGGTGTGGCGCCTCTACCTGGCCGGCTCGCGTCTCGGGTTCACGCAGCGGCGCATCGAGCTGCACCAGGTGCTGGCGGTCAAGAGCGTCGACGGCGTGTCGGGCATGCCCCTCGAGCGGCTCGAGTTCCCCCGCCGGCGCTGAGACCCGCCGGCGCTGAGACCCGCCGGCGCTGAGCCCCGCCGGCGCTGAGCCCCGGCTCCCCGCCCGCCAAAAGTCGTTAGCAACGCTAACTGGGTAGCTTAACTATCCCGTGGGGATACTTAACCTACCCACTACCTGAGGCAGCCCAGACCGAAGGCCCCTCCGAGCTCTCAGGCCGCCTGCACCCGCCGGCGGGCGATCATCGACGCGTCCGGCCAGCGCACGTCGCTCACCCAGCGCAGCTTCTCCATGACCTTGATGAGCATGGCGCTCGAATCGATCTCGAAGAGGCGTACACCGTGGCGGGCGGACGTCGGCTCCGCATGGTGGAAGTTGTGCCAGGACTCCCCAAACGACGGGATCGCCAGCCACCACACGTTCTGGCTCCTGTCACGCGTGCGGAACGGCCGGCGGCCCTTGATGTGGCACACCGAGTTGATGGCGAAGGTCACGTGGTGGAGCAGGCCGACCCGCACCAGGCTCCCCCAGAAGAAGGCTGTCACCGCACCCTGCCACGACCACGACCACAGGCCGCCGACCAGAGGCGGGAGCAGCATCGACACGGTGACCCAGAGCGGGAAGGTGCGCGACACCCGGCTTATGTCCTTGTCGGCGACGAGCTCGGGGGCGTAGTGGTTCTCGGATGTCTTGTCCCAATCGAAGAGCCAGCCGACGTGGGAATAGAAGAAGCCCTTGGTCAACGCCAGCAGGCTGGTCCCGTATCGCCAGGGCGAGTGCGGGTCGCCGGGCTTGTCGGAGAACCGGTGGTGGCGGCGGTGGTCGGCGACCCACTGGATGACCGAACCCTGGATCGCCATGCTCCCGGCGACCGCGAGGACCACGCGGAGCCAGCGCCGGGCTCTGAATCCCCTGTGCGTGAAGTAACGGTGGAAACCCACGGTCACCCCGTGCCCGGTCAGCGCGTACATGAACACCGCTATCACCGCGTCACGCCACCCGAGGCCCCGCCCCCACAGCAGCGGGATAGCTGCGCCGAGAGCGACGAAGGGCAATGTCATGAAGAGCAGGAGGAGGATCTGCTCGGTCCAGGTCTTCGTCTCGGGTACTTCGGCGTCAGCATCCGGAGAATCCAGGGCAACGGCGTCTACGGCAGCCTCAGTGAACGTCAATTGACCTCGTCTCTTGGGGCGAACGGCCGCCGCTGTGTGGGCCGGCCGGACGGTGCGGCTCCCATTCTCGCATGTCCCGACGGACCCCGCGTACGCGCGGCCCGCGCGCTACCTTGGCCGCGCTATGAGGCCGGTGGAGCGCGTGTTGCTCGCCACTGCGTCCGCGATCCTCGCAGCCGGTGTAGCCGGCGCAGTCACCGTCGGTAGGGCACCGTCCACCCGCGGTTCCGCACCGCCGCATACGAGCACGACCAGCGGCTTCCACAACCCGTCGAACACCACCACGACGGTCCCATCCGCTACGACGGCCCCCGGCGGACCCGGACCCGATTCGGCTGCCCTAACCGCCGGCATGCTGGCGCCGGTCGACCTGGGCGGCTTCTACCGGGTCAACGATCCCTACGCATCGACCGTGCTGGCCACCGCTCCGTGTCTCGCCGGCGTGGGCCCCTCGCAGGCTCAGAGCGGGCGAGCGTTCACAGGGCTCGTCGTGCCGGGCGGGCACCCGGCCATAACCGAGGTGGCGACCTCCTACCCGGGCTCTGCAGCAGAACAGGTCTTTCATTCCGTCAACGACGCGCTCGCCGCGTGCAGTGCCTTCTCCGCCAACCTCGCCGGCCAGAACATACGTGTCCAACTGTCCCCCCAGAGCACCCCTGCGGTCGGGGACGCATCCGACTCGTACGGGGGGACCTTCGCCGCCGGCGGCAAGACCTGGTCCCTCCAACTCGAGGTCGTGCTCGACGCGAAGATCGTCCTCGTGGTCGTCTACGCCGACACGGTCCCGCCGACCAATGCCATCTACGGCGACCTTCCCTCCACAGTGGGCGCAGCGATAGGGAAGCTGGCCTAGCCTGCCGGGCCATGGCCACTCGCAGGGCGACCCACACCGAAGCAGCCGCTGCTCTCGCAGAACGCGATCCCGTGATCGCCGGCCTGGTCGACCGGGTGGGACCGCCGAAGCTGCGCAAGCCCTTCGACACCCACTTCGCGGCCCTGGTGCGCTCGATCGTCTACCAGCAGCTGGCCGGTAAGGCCGCCGCCGCCATACACGGTCGCCTGGTCGTCGCTCTGGACGGGGATGTGCGCCCGGAGACGCTCAGCGCGCTCCCCGATGAAGCCATGCGCGCCGCCGGCCTGTCGGCCAACAAGTCGGCGTCTCTGAGGGACCTCGCCGCGAAGGTTCTCGACGGGACGGTCGTGCTCGACCCAGCCGGCCTGCGCCGCGAACCCGACGAAGAGGTGATCGCGCGCTTGTCAACGGTGAGGGGCATCGGTGTGTGGACCGCGCAGATGTTCCTGCTCTTCCAGCTCCGGCGCCTCGACGTGTGGCCGACCGGCGATCTCGGTGTACGGCGGGGCTTCGGGCTGGCGTGGAAGGTCCCGATGCCGACACCCAAGCAGCTCGAGCCCCTCGGGGACCCGTTCGCCCCGTACCGGTCCGTCGCCGCGTGGTACTGCTGGCGCGCGTGCGAGGTGTACGCAGGCGCCGCCGAGAGCGCCCTTACGACGTGATCGACCGATGAAAAGACTCCTCGTCGTGCACCACACGGTCTCGCCGGCCACTCACACGCTCCACCTTGCGGTCGTGGCCGGAGCGCGCGACCCGTCCCTTCATGACGTGGACGTGGTGGAGAAGCCGGCGCTCGCTGCCACCGCGACAGACGTGCTCGAAGCCGACGGCTACCTCCTCGGCAGCCCGGTAAACCTGGGCTACATATCCGGCGCGTTGAAGCACTTCTTCGACCAGATCTACTACCCGTGCATCGGAGCGACGCGGGGGAGGCCCTTCGGCGTGTACTTGCACTCGAACTCCGACGCCGCCGGAGCTCTGCGGGCGATCACCACGATCACGACGGGCCTCGAATGGCACCAGTCGCAGGCGCCCCTGGTCGTGGCCGGCGAGCCCGGCCCCGACGAGGTAGCCGCCGCCCGGGAACTGGGCGCGAGCGTCGCTGCCGGGCTGCTGCTCGACTGAGCGGAGAACCTTTACCGCTGCGCGGAGGGCTTGCCCACCGACGCGAGGTCCTCGTCCATCTTGTCGAGCATCCGCTCCACGACCGCGCGCCGCGCTCGGGTCTTGGTTCCCGACACCGCCCCGCGCCTGAGCGCGGATAGCCGCTGTGCCTCCTCCATGGCGACGTCGATCACCCCCGCCGGCGCCACATCGTCGAGGAAGCCGGAACGGACGGCGGCTTCGGGCCCACCGATCTCACCGAGCACGATCCGGTCGAACTCGCCTGCCGGCATCCGGTAGCGCGCCAACTCCACCGCCCACACGGGGAGCGGCATGCCGATGGCGACCTCGTTGAGGCCGATCTTGTATTCGCCCGCCGCTCCGATGCGCCGGTCACCGGCCAGCAGCACGAGCGCGCCTGCCGCGAGGGCGTGGCCGGTGCAGGCGACCACAACCGGCATCGGGTGTAGGACGAGCCTTGCCACGAACCTCCCGCCGGCGGCGACGAGCGCCCGCATGGAGTCTTCGCTCGAAGTCATCGTCGCCAGGTCGAAGCCCGCGGAGAAGCGCCCGTCCCGACCGGCCAGCAACAGCGCGGACACGCCCTCGTCGGCGGCCGACTTCTCGAGCGCCTCGGACAGCTCAGCGAGAACGTCGAGCGTGTAGACGTTGGCCTTGCCGTCGTCGTGGGTGACGACCGCAACCCTGTCCTGTACCTCGTAGGTCACCGGCATGGCCGCAGATGCTAGGGCCACCCGTCAACCGAGCTCATCCCGGCAGTTCGCCCAGGAGCAGGTAGCCCCCGCCTCCCGGGAGGATGCCGAAGAAATGGTCCAGCCCTGTCTGGCCACCTCGCGACCCCAGGTAGGGGGCGCCGAAATCGAAGACACCGCCGTCGGAGGCGACCAACCAGTAGCCACCCGTCGAAGGGTCGGCAGCCATCCCGACCACGGGCTGGTTCAACACCAGGCTGCCGGTGGACCCGTAGAAGTGGGCGTCGCCGAACGTGAAGATCCCCCCGTCGGCTGCGACCAGCCAGTAGCCGCGCCCGTCGGGCGTGGACGCCATGCCGACGACCGGTCGGTTCAGTTTGACGCTGCCCATCGAGCCGTAGAAGTGGGCGTCGCCGAATGTGAACACGCCGCCGTCGGCTGCCGCGAGCCAGTAGCCACCCCCGTCGGGCGTCGACGCCATCCCCACCACCGGCTGGTTCAGTTTGGCGCCGCCCATCGAGCCGTAGAAACCAGCTCCCCCCATCGTGAACACCCCACCGTCGGCAGCAGCGAGCCAGTAGGCGCTGGCCGTCGCCGGATCCGCCGCTGCGCCGACGAACCCGCGGTTCGACCGCACCGCCGGCGAGGTCGCAAGAGGCGACGAGAAGGCGTAGGCATCGCTAATGACCGGTCCGAACCACGGGTCGCCACAGATCGCAACGAACGAGTACCCGCGCGACTCGAGACCGGTGATGATCCCTGGAAGCGCGCCGACGGTCTCCTGGCGGTTTCCGCCACCGTCGTGCAGGTCGACGACTGCACCCGGGAACGCGGCGCCGACGACGCGCGACACGATCGTCTGAGTCCCTGGCAGCGACCAGTCCCTGGGGTCGACCGAATAGCTCATCGTCGTGAGATTCCGTTGCGCGAGCTGGGCGAGCACAGTGGAATTCCAGTCGTTGTACGGCGGTCTCACGCACGACGGCGTCACGCCGGTCAACGACCGGAGCTCGTTCTGCGTCTGGTCCACCTGGTAGCTGAACGCCGATACCGGGATCGTCGCCAGGTCCGGGTGACTCCACGTGTGGTCCTCCACGGGATACCCCGCGCTCGCGAGCTGCCGTGTGTACTGCGGATAGCTGCTGGCGTTGACGCCGATCTCGAAGAACGTCGCGGGCACGTGGTAGCGCTCCAGCACGGACAACACCTGTGGCGTGTACGGCCCGGGTCCGTCGTCGAACGTGAGGGCGACATACTTTTGCCCGGCGGTCCAGCCGGTACCAGGAACCTGGTAGGTGTAGAACGCCGGCGCCGCCGACGAAGCCCCCGCGCGCGGGGCGAGCACCGAGCAGCACCCGGCGATCATCACCAGGCATACCGAGACCTTCAGGCCCTTCATTCGTTTGCCCCCACTCTCTTGACGCCCCCGCTGCCCGGGGACGACCACACGCAGACTACCCGGCGCCGGTGGATTCCGCTGGGAGCCGCCTCGACGCGACCAGCGCCAATAGCGCGACCAGAGCCGCTGCTGCGAACGCCGCGAGGAGCCCGTCGCGGGTGCTGGCCCGATGCTGATGCGCCACGGCGACAGCAGCGCCGGCGACGCCTGTGCCGAGCGCCGTGCCCAGCAGGTCCGACAACTGCAATCCGGCGCTCGCTTCCCCGACGCGGGCAGGATCGGCGAGACCGAGCACGATCAACGACGTCGGCGAGTACGCCGTCCCTATCCCGAACCCGGCAACGCCCCATGCGAGAGGGGCCACCCACAAAGGCACCGATCGTGACAGCAGCGACGCCATCGCCACGATCCCGGCCACCACGAACATCAACCCGCCGGCGACCAGCGTACGGGCGCCGCGTACCGACGCCAGCCTCGCCTGGACCCATGAGCCGGCCGTCCACGTAACCGTCGCAACCGTCAGGGTCAGGCCGGCGAACGTCGTCGACGTGTGCCGCACAGACGTCAACGCCAGTGGAACGTAGGCGTCGCCCGCGAAGTAGGCGAACGTGAGCAGCCCGCGCACCAGGACAGCCGCCGGCACCCCCGGCCGTGCCCGCAGCGTCCCGGGCGGCGTGAGCTTTTTCAGCGCAGGGAAAAGAGTCCCCGCGCCGACGGCAACGAGCGGGACCGAGGCTGCCGGCTCCGCTGCGCTGAGGCCTGCGAGGAACAGCCCGGCGCCGGCAGCGACTGCCAGCGCCGGCACGACCCGCGCTCCGGCCGGTCTTTTCCCCGGTTCCGCGTCTGAGTGGGGCATCGCCGGGATCGCGATCGCGGTTGCCACGACGACGAGCGGGATCAGCCCCACGAACACCCACCGCCAGCCCGCCAGGTTCGCGATCTGCGCCGCCAGCGCCGGGCCTATCAGCCCCGGGACGATCCACGCGGTCGACATGACCGCGAACATCCGCGGCCGGGACTGGGGTGGGTACGTGAACCCGACGGCGACGTACGCCGCCGCCGGCACCATGCCCGCTCCGAGACCCTGCACAACCCGGCCTCCGACGAGCACCGGCATGTCGGGCGCCGATCCGCCGATCGCCAGACCGACCGCGAACACAGCGAGCCCCAGGGCCATGGGATAACGGGGGCCGCGAGCGTCGGCCATCGACCCGCCGGCAACGGTACCGAGGAGGCTCGAGAGGAAGAAGGCGCTGAACACCCACCCGTACAGACGGATGTCGCCCAGGTGATGGCTGACGACGGGGAGGATCGTCGCGACCGACAGGCTCTCGAACGCGATGAGCGTGACCGTCATCACCAAGCCGGCGGTCACCCTTCTTCGCCCCGGAGCCCACACCCCGCCGGCGGTCGCCTCGCGCCTGCGGGTCTCCATGGCGTCACAACGCTACGGTGACCTCGATGCTTCAGGAGCCTCTTTCCGCCGGCGGAGCCTTCCAACCCCTCTCGGGTGTGACGGTGGTCGAGGCGGCCTCGTACGTGAGCGGACCGTTCGCGGCGATGATGCTCGCCGACCTCGGAGCCAGGGTGACCAAGGTGGAGCCTCCGGGCGGCGACCCTTACCGGCGCTTTGGGCGGGCGGTGCAGGGCACCGGGATCATGTTCGCCAACGTCAACCGCAACAAACGGTCCGAGGTCGTCGATCTCAAGGCCGATTCCGGGCGGCGGCGCCTGCGGGCCCTGGTCGCGGAAGCGGATGTGTTCCTCACTAATTGGCGGCCCGGCGTGGCGGAAGAACTCGGGTTCGACGAGTCCTCGTTGCGTTCGCTCAACCCGCGTCTGGTGTGGTGCCGCGTGAGCGGCTTCGGCCAGGACGGCCCGCTCGCCGGCGCACCGGCGTTCGACACGGTCATCCAGGCGAGGGTGGGCTTGATGTCGGTGCAGGGGGGCGCCGGCTCGCCGGACTCCGTGCGGGGGTACCTGGTGGACAAGGTGACGGCGTCGTTTGCGGCTCAGGCGATCATGGCGGCCCTGCTTCAGCGGGCTTCCACCGGCGAGGGAGGGGTAGTCGACGTGTCGATGCTCGACGCGATCGCGTATTTCATGGGCCCCGAGCTGCTCGCCGAGCGGACCCGCCTCGAGGACGGAGAGGGAAGGCCGGCGCTTGCCGAGCAGCTGACAGCGCTGCGGTGCGTGCAGACCTCCGACGGGTGGGTACTGGTCAGCCCCGTGCGCGCCAAGCAGCTCAAAGGCATGGCTGCTGCCGCCGGTCATCCCGAGTGGGTGGACGAGCTTCGCGGCGAAGCGGATCCCGGACGTCGAACTGCGCGCATCTACGACCTCGTCGCCGGCGTCACGCCGTCCGCCACGACCGCCGACTGGCTGGAGCGCTTCGAGGAGCACGACGTTCCTGCGGCCCCGGTCCTCGACATCGACGAGCACCTCGCGGACCCTCAGGTCGAGCACAACCGCACCTACGTGTACTACGACCATCCGGCCCTGGGCCGGATCCGCCAACCGCGCCATCCGACCCGCCGGCCCGGCGCCTCCGACCAGCCCGACCCGTCGCCGTCGCCGGCTCTCGACGAGTAGACCGGCCCAGGGCCTTGCCGGCGTCACAGGCCGGCGCAATGATGTGAAAGCGGTCCGGCCAACCCGCCGGATGCGTATCTCGAGGTCGTAGCGCCGCCCGACGGCGCCCGTTTCGCCTCCTGTATTGCACGCCACGGCGTGCCTGGCGAATGGCGGCGCGCCACCGGCGCGTCAGTCGCACGACAGGAGGTCGTACATGTCCCGTTCGGTTGATCTGTTCATCTCGTCGCCCGAGCCGCTCGACGCGGTGGCCACGAAGATCAGTGACCTCGCGAAGGTGAGCGTTGTCGCCGGCCCCGATGGGCGTTGGGAGGTGCGTGAAGGCGACACGTCGGCGTCGTTGTACGAGCACCGGTACATCGACGACGGCGACCTGTTTCTCAGCCACTACCAGTACGTCCTGTCGGGGCAGGCGCCGGCGACGTCCCGGCCCCAGGACACCCCGGAGGCTGCGCTTTTGCGTCGGGTGGGGTCCGTGTTGCAGCAGGGGACGTCCTGGCCGGTGCTGCTGGTGCTCGACCTGCAGTACAGGGAGCAGGTCTCCGCAACCCCGGCAGCGGCCGGCGCAGGCGAACGCGAAGGCTCCAACGGGAGCACCCCGTGACCGCCCTCGAGTCCGCCGGCGGGCCGCCTCGTGACGGTGCCGCCCGGCAGCGGCCGTTCCTGCCCATCGCCGACGCTCTGGCCTCGTGCGCCCGCGGCAGAGGCTCGCTCGACGAGTCCGCTCGCCGGCTCAGCCACGAGGAGCTACGCGTGGCGCGAACGTTCGCTGGCGAGGGCCACGACGTGAAATCGGTTCCGGAGCGGAGGGGGAGCGGGCGTACAGCGGACCTCGAAGTATGCGGTACGCCCGTGGAGGTCAAGTCGTGGTTGGCCCTGTCCGACCGGCGCGGAGTCGCGCCGAGCCCCAGATCGGTCGTCAACAAGCTGATCTCGGCCGAAGGGCAGAGCGCCGTCGTGGTGCTTTCCGCCGCCGGGAGCGGACTGTCGGCGTCGGATGCCTCCGCGGGGGTCGCCCGCTACGCGACCCTGCGACCGCGTTCCAACATCAGCTCGGTCCGGGTGATGGGCGACGGCTACGACCTCTCCTGGCGTCGCTCGCCGAGTTTGGAGCTGCGCCGGTCGGCGGCGAGGGTGCCGGGCAGGGCGGCGGAGAGGGGCATCGGCATCGAGCCTCTTTAGGTGCGCGAAGCTTCCCCTGTGAAGGGAGCGGCGCCGCTGCCCGAGGAAGGCTCGTGGGAAGCACAGGTCAGCGCACTGCTGGCGGTGGAAGGTTGCGGCGCGCTCGCCGAGTCGTTCGTGGCGAGCGTCCCGAGCAGCTACCGCGATCAGACCGGCCCTCCCGACGCCGTCCGGGATGCGATCGAGCTGGCGTCCCTGGGCGACGCCGGCGCGGACACCGGGGCCCCCGCCACAACCGCCGACCGCGCCTTCGGCGGACCGCACCGTCTCGCCGTGCGCCCCTCCGCGGATCCCGAGTGTACGTTCAGGATCCGCCGTTACGGCGAGCACGGCATCGAGCTCACCAGACTCCTGCCGATCCTCGAGAGCTTCGGGCTCGTGGTCGTGGATGCCATACCTCACCGGTTCCTCCCCACCGCCGCCGGCGGCGGATCAGCGATGCACATCGACGACATCGGCGTGCGGACCGACTCGCCCCACGGCGTGGAGGCACTGCGCTTCGTTCCCGACATACACGGCCCCCGCCTCGTGTCGGCGCTCGAAGCGGTGTCGCGCGGCGAGACGGACGTCGACTCGCTCAACCGCCTCGTGACGGTCGCCGCCCTCGATTGGCGCCAGGTCGCGTTGCTGCGCGTCTACCTGCGCTACTGGACCCAGGCCGGCGCCGGCACCGACGCTGTCGAGCTGGCCGATCCCTTGGTGCAGTTCCCCGACTTCGCCCGTTCCCTCGTCGGGTACTTCCAGGCCAGCTTCGACCCGGCCCTGTCCCGCGGTCCCGGCAACGTCGCTCCCGGCGAGGCTGCTGAACGCGCCCGTTGCCTGGCGGCGTTGGACCTGGTGCCGCACCTCGAGCAGGACCGCGTCCTTCGCGGGTTCCTCGCCCTCGTGGATGCGACGCTGCGGACCAACTACTTCATGACCGACGCCTGCGGCGCTCACCGCCCGGCGATAGTCGTCAAGTTCGACAGCGCTCTCGTGCCCAACCTGCCCAAGCCGCGGCCGAAGGTGGAGGCGTTCGTGCACGGGCCGAACGTGGAGGGCGTACACCTGCGCGCCGGGCTCATCGCGCGCGGTGGTCTCAGGTCCAGCGACCGGCCGCACGATTTCCGCACCGAAGTGCTCGACCTCGCGTTCGCGCAGGTGAAGAAGAACGCCATCATCGTCCCGACGGGAGCAAAGGGCGGGTTCGTCTCGCGGGCGCCGTCGTCGGACACCAAGCCCTGGGCCCACGGCGGCTCTACGGACACGCCGGCGAGCGACCCTGCATCGGTACGTTCGGCTTACGAGGTGTTCGTCGAGTCGTTGCTCGACATCACCGACAACGTCGTCGGCGGCGAGACGATCGTCCCCCGGGACCTGGTAGCGAGGGACGGTCCCGACCCGTACTTCGTGGTGGCGGCGGACAAGGGCACGGCGACCTTCTCCGACCTCGCCAACTCCGTCAGCGAGAGGAACGGCTTCTGGCTCGGCGACGCCTTCGCGTCGGGCGGATCCAGGGGATATGACCACAAGCGGCTGGGCATCACCGCCCGCGGCGCGTGGGTCGCGGTGGCCCGCCACTTCCACCAGTTGGGCATCGACGTGCAGGCCGAGCCGGTCACTGTCGTCGGGGTCGGCGACATGTCAGGCGACGTCTTCGGCAACGGCATGCTGCAGAGCGAGCAGATCAAGCTCGTGGCGGCATTCGACCACCGGCACGTGTTCATCGACCCCGACCCTGACCCGTCTACCTCTTACGCCGAGCGGACGAGGATGGCCACCCTCGAGCGCTCGAGCTGGGCCGATTATTCCGCTGCGGCCATCTCCGCCGGGGGCGGTGTATGGGCGCGAGACGCGAAGTCGATCCCGCTCGCACCCGCAGCCCGGCGTGCGCTCGGCGTGGAGGCGGAGGAACTCAGCCCGCCCGAGGTCATCTCGGCGATCCTCTCGGCGCCCGTCGACCTGCTGTGGTTCGGCGGCATCGGAACGTTCGTGAAGGCTCCCACCGAATCCGATGCCGACGTGGGCGATCACGCGAATGACGGCGTACGCATCACGTCCGACCGCATCCGGGCCCGCGTGATTGCGGAAGGCGGGAACCTTGGCATCACCCAGCAGGCCCGCATCAGGTACTCCCGCCGGGGTGGGCGGATCAACACCGACTTCATCGACAACGCGGCCGGCGTGGCGACCTCGGACCGGGAGGTCAATCTCAAGATCCTCCTTGCCCTCGCCATCGAGGAGGGGCGGCTTCAGGCCGCCGACCGGGACGGCTACCTGCAGCGCGCAACCGATGAGGTGACGCGCGAAGTGCTCCGCCAGGTCGACCACAGCGTCGCTGCCCTCGACCGGGCGGTCCTCTCCAGCGCGCACGAACCCGACGCCTTTGTGGCCCTAATCGACACTCTCGAGGAATCCGGTCGTTTCGACCGGTCGGTCGAGTCACTGCCCGGCAGCGAGGAACTCACGGTGAGGCGCGAGGCCGGCGCCGGTCTCATCCGGCCTGAGCTCGCCGTTCTGCTCGCCTACGCCAAGTCCGACCTCGTCGACGCGATCGAGCCGTTGATGGAAGCCCGTGGCGGAGACTTCCTCGATTCCGTGACGCCCTACTTCCCCTCCGAGATCCGCACGGAATTCGCGGAGCTGATCCCGCGCCACCGGCTCCACCCGCAGCTGGCCGCCACCGACGTGGCAGGGGAGATCGTCGACCAGCTCGGGATCGTATGGGCGCACGAGACTGCCGCGGAGCTGGGCCGCAGCCTGCCCGAGGTCGCCACGGCCTTCTGGGCCGCCCGCCAGGTCATCGGGGCCGGGGACCTTTGGGCCGAGCTGGAATCACGAGGCCGTTCGGTGTCCGCCGACGCCGAGGCCGCGCTGCACGCGGAGATCGCTGGGTCGGTCACCCGGCTGACCCGCGCCTACCTTCTGCGTCCGGGCATGGCGTCGGTTCCGGACACGGTCGCCCGGGACATGCCGGTGACACGTGGACTTCGAGGACTGACCCTCGGGGAGCAGGCGAAAGCCTCCCTAGACCGTCTCGTCGAGCTCGGAGCTCCTGAGGATCTGGCCGAGAGTCTTTCCCGCTGCCAGCTGGTGTCAGCGGTCGGCGAGGCACAGCCGGTAGTGGAACTCACAGGGCGGCCCGTGGCTGAGGTGGCCGAGACCCTTGCCGCGATCGACCGGGCGGCGGGGACAGAAGCCGTGATGCGGGCCGTCGCCGCATCCGCTTCGACGATCCCGCCTCCGGCCAGGTTGACCCTGTGGCTGGGCAGATCCGTGCTCGACGACCTCGCCACCTGGAGAAGGAACGTCGCTGTCAAGGTCCTCTCCGCCGGCGGTGCGCCCTCGGAGTCACTGGCGGCGTGGCTGTCCGAGCAGCAGGAAGTCCTCGCGGGCGCCGCCCGGATGCTCGAGTCCACGCCGGCGGGCGGGGACATGCTCGACAGCGCCGTGCTGGTGGTGCGGCGGCTCCAAAGAGCGCTTTGACCTAGCCGGCGGCCTCCACCTCTTCGTCGTTGGCGATCCGCTCGGCTCCCGGTGGCGGGTTGGTGCCGCCCGGTTCGGCCACCAGAGCCCCGGTCGCGGTCCACGCTGCCTCGATCGCGTCGAGGCGTGCAGGTGCGCTCTGGCGGAGCCTCACAGCAACCGCCGTAACGAGGGTGTTGGCGAGGGCGATGCCGCCGGTGAGACTGTCGAACGGGCCGATCCCGCGGGCCGAGACGAAGAAGGTGTGCTCGGCCGCAGAGGCCAGTGGAGACAACGGGCTATCAGTCAGCGCGATCACGGCAGCTCCGCGCTCCGCGGCCCAACGCACGACCGACACGAGCGACCGCTCGTAGCGTCGTATGTCGACGGCCACCAGCGTGTCTTCGGCCTCGAGACCGGCGAGCGCACGGCTCACCGCGACCTCCGAGCCCCCTACCTGTGCGACGCCGTCCCGCAGCTGGCCGAGCTGCCCGGCCAGCACAGAACCGATCGGTGACATCACCTCTCCGGCGAGCACCCACACCCGCCGGCGGCGGTCGGCAAGGCGTGCGACGGACTCGTCGAGCATCCGCGGGTTGATCGCGTCCAGGGTGCTGAGGACGTTGTCCTGTTCCGCCGCCTGCACACGCGCGAGAAGATCCGACGGCGGTCGCTGGCGGATGCGGTCACGGGCCGGGCCCAGCTGGCGAGCCAGCTCCGATTGCACGTCCGCCTGGAGGTCGACGAAGCCCTCGTAGCCCAGCTTCACAGCCAGGCGAACGACCGACGGCCCACTCGTCCCCGCGCGGCTCGCCACTTGGGCGACGGTCCCGAACGCGATGGTCTGAGGCTCGCCGGCGAGAACCTCGGCGATCTTGCGCTCCGTCGAAGTCAACCGCTCCGCGTGCGCCACGATCCGCTCGACCACACCCATAACGTGCGCGGCAGCATAGGTCTATCGTGCGTCGAGGGGCGCCCGAATGTGCGATCGGGTCAGCGCGTGCGCAGGTCCAAGCCGAGCGAGCGGAGTTGGTCCGCGGGACGGTGGTAACCGCGCTCGAGGTGGTGAACTCCCCGCAGGACCGAGGTTCCCTCTGCAGCAGCCGCTGCGATGACGCTGGAGAACCCGGCGCGCACGTCGGGTATCTCCACCTCGGCTCCCTTCAACCGGGATACACCTCTCACGACGGCGGAGTGAAGGTTGCTCGTCTCGTAGAACCTGCACGCCGGTCCTCCGAGGCAGCTCGAGAACAACTCGATCTCCCCGCCCATCTTCTGCAGTGCCGGAACGTATACGAATCTGTCCTCGTAGACCGTCTCGTGCAGGACCGACATGCCTTCCGCCTGGGTGAACAGCACCATCAACGGCGTCTGCCAGTCGGTCATGAACCCCGGGTGCACATCTGTCTGCACCGCCGCAGCTCTCAACCCGTCCGGTGCAAACGCCGCCATGCCGTGGTCGTCGACGTCGACGACGGCGCCCATTCGCATCAAGGTCGTGATCGCCGTGACGAGACGATCCTGCTCGCATCCCACCACCCGCACCTGCCCTCCGGTGAGCAGACCGGCGACGAGGTAGCTGAAGGCCTCGTTGCGGTCGCCCTGCAGGCGCGTGCGGGCTCCGCGTAGGCGCTCGACTCCCTCGATGACGATGACACGGTCGGGCTTCAGCTCGATCCTCGCTCCCATCCGCTGCAGGAACAGCGCGAGTTCGAGCACCTCAGGCTCGGTCGCCGCTCCTCGGATGACGGACCTGCCTTCGGCCATCGACGCCGAGAGCAGCGCCGACTCGGTCGCTCCCACGCTCGGATAGGGCAACTCGATGATCGTTCCTTGAAGGCGGGTGCACTTTGCGGAGATCCCCTCATCGGTCACGTCCACCTCCGCGCCGAGCGCTCTGAGCGCGTCGACGTGGAAGTCGACCGGCCTGCTGCCGAGCTGATCGCCGCCGACGCGCGGCACGAAGGCCTCGCCCGTCAGGTGGAGCAATGGGCCCAAAAGGAGCACGGGGATCCGGTTGAGCCCGCTGAACGAAAGCGGGACCGCAGGAGTCACCTCCTCCGGCGGTGTGACGGTGAGAGAGTCGCCGGAGCGCTCGACCCCGGCTCCGATGGCGGTGAGGATCCTCGCGGTGATATCGACGTCGCCGACCTCGGGGACGTTGGTGATAGTGCTGGTTCCCTGGCCGAGCAGTGCGGCCACCATGTGCTTGGTAACAGCGTTCTTGGAACCATGCACCTGTACCTCACCGCGCAGCGGTCCCGCCGGTTCGATCACCCACGCGTCGGACACGGATCAACCGTACCCGCTCGGCCGCTCGGCGCCTCCCGTTTGCCAAGCTGTTGGTGTGTCCCTCCCCGCCCAGCCGACGAAGATCCTGGTCACATCGCCGTCGACCACTGTTCCGCAGTTCGGTGGACCCGGCTCGGTGATCACCATAGAGGGGGGCCCGAACGCGACCGCCAACATCCCGGGGCCGCGCAGCGACCCTGCCGACTTCTGGGGGAGCGGTCTCGTCATCGTCGCAATCCTCGTTTCCATTGCGGTAGCGAGGTTCGTCTTCCGGCGTCCTGGTCCGCCGGCGCCGCCTGCCGAAGGCCCTCGATGACGGAATCGCCGGATACCTCCCCTATATCCCACTGACGGGGCTGCGGTCCGACGTCCAAGGCGCCAGGGGAGCCTCCACCAGTCGCGCGAGCTCCAATAAGACGTGGTCGTAGTTGACCCGCCATCCCTTCCACGCCGTCCACGCCGCTTCGCGATCCCCTTTGACCGGAACGCCGGCGGCAGCCATCTCGTCGACGTCTTTTTCCCATTCGGAGCGGTTGATCGAGATCGGCCCGTCGGGCGGCGGGTCGGGGTCGAAGCGGATGCCGAACAACTCCGCGATGCGCCGCAACGTGAGGTAGCCCGCGCGGAGGCAAAGCTGCGCGTCCGGGTCCACCGGGTGCTCGACGGCGCCCACCCAGAACGCGGCTCCGTCGAGTAGAGCACCGGCGGCGGTGACCCACGAACGGTCGGGTTGGGGAGAGCGGAAGAACACCAGGATGGGAAACGTCGAATGCGTCTCCTCGACGTCGGCGAACCAGGCTTCCCATTGACGCCACAGTTCCGTCAACCGGTATGGGCCTTCTTCGATCAGTTGGAACCGTATGAGCATCGTCGCCGCGCGTGGGGGGATGCCGGCTCGGACCTGCAGCAGAGCCACCCCGTTCTCTCGTCTGGAGAATGCTCCATAGATGCTCGGCAGGTAGGTGATGAGCAGGGCGAGTATCAGCAGGCCGATACCCGCCTCGGCGTAGGTCAGCAGCAGGGGTCCGACGCCGGCCGCCGTCGTCGTGCCAAGTGTGAACATGGAAGATCCCGACAGCTCGATCGCTGCCGACACCGATCGATCCGTCACCCCCAGGTAGATGAGGGTGAACCCGCCCAGCACCAGAACCAACCAGGACGCGAGGATCGCGAGAAGTGCGACCGGACCGAGCATGGCCATGATCCGATCTCGTGACTCGTAGTTGTCGGACCGGCGCGCTCTGAGCCTGAACAGCGCGCGCACGACGGAGACCACCGCGCTGGACACGCGGCTCTGGGTCCCCCGCGGCAGGACTGTCGTGCGGATCGCCGACAGAATGGTGGCCACGACCACGGCCGCACCCACGACGCCCACGAACACCCTCAGGGCGACGGGCATGCCTGCTTGTTAGGCGACCGACGCTGTCGCCGGGTCCCAGGAGCGGAGGTTCCTCAGCCGCGGGTCGTTGGAGAACATCTCCACGATCGGTGCCGAGAGACCCAGCCGTTTCTGGATGCGCTCGATTTCGAGCTCCTCGTTCCAAAGCAGGAGGGTGACTGCAAGGCCCTCCCGTCCGGCGCGTGCGGTCCTGCCCGAGCGGTGCAGGTACGACTTGTGGTCCTCCGGTGGATCGAAGTGGACGACGACGTCGACACCCTCGACGTCGAGCCCGCGCGCGGCGACATCTGTCGCCACGAGAACCGGAAGTCTGCCGTCGGAGAAGCTCTTGAGGGCGCGCTCGCGCATCTGCTGGCGGAGGTCGCCGTGAATCGCGCGCGCGTTGACTCCTTCCGCGCGGAGCGCGTCGGTCAGCCGGTCGGCGCCGCGCTTCGTCCTGCAGAACACGAGAGCCCGCTCGGCGCCGGCGCAGATGGCCGCAGTGACCCGGACCTTGTCCATCTGATGCACCCGGATGAAGCGATGGCCCATCGCCGTCACGGTCTGCTTCGCGGACTGCACCTCGTGGTGGACAGGGTCGGTGAGCTCGTGGCGGACCAGGCGTTGGACGTCCCCGTCGAGGGTGGCAGAGAAGAGCATCGTCTGGTGCGGCTTGATCAGGTGCCGCAGCAGCCACTCGACCTGTGGCATGAACCCCATGTCGGACATGCGGTCCGCCTCGTCGAGGACGACGACCTCCACCTCACCCAGGTCCGCGGACCCGCGCTGGCGCAGGTCGATCAAGCGGCCGGGTGTGGCTACCAGGATGTCCGTCCCCGCTTCGAGCGCCTTGATCTGCGTGTCCATCCCGGTGCCGCCGTAGCAGGCCGTCAGCCTGAGGCCGGCGATGTGAGCCAGAGGATCCAGCACGTCGGCCACCTGCCTCGCCAATTCCCGCGTGGGCACGAGGATGAGACCGAGGGGCACTCGCTTGCCGCCGGCGTTGGACCGTGACGTCTCGACTCGCTGGATCAACGGGAGCCCGAAGGCCAGCGTCTTGCCCGACCCGGTCTTCGCCTTGCCGCACACGTCACGGCCGGCGAGGCCGTCCCGGATGGTCAGCGCTTGTATCGGGAAGGGCTCGATGATTCCTTGGCCCGCGAGGGCATCTACCAATTCGGGGGCGACCCCGAGCCCGGCAAAGGACCGGGCCGGCTCGGTGTTTGTCAAACCTGCTCCTGGTGCATCTTGTGGGAACCCGGTGCGACGAGACGATGCAAGACGACTCCGGGCCTCGCGACCGGAGCTGTCGTGCCGGCCGCCCGGGCACCCCTCCGGGGCCCGCTACCGCTTTCATGGTAGCGGGTCCACGGTCGAGGCCCCTGGATAACCTTGCACCGGTGACCCTGCCCCTGTTCGACGACGAAGCTGCGCGGTCACCGAGGACGCTCACCCTTGTCCGCCTCGCGGGTGAGATTGCTCGCAGCCTCGGAGGTATCGGCCGGGTGGCCGTCGAGGGTGAGGTCCACCGGCCGACCGTCTCGAGAGGTGGCTGGACGTTCTTCACCTTGAGGGATCGCGCCGCACAGGTGTCCGTCGTCGTCCCTGCGACGAAGGCCCGTCGTTGCCGGGCCGTCTCTGGTGAGCGTGTCTGCGTGACCGGGGGCCTCCAGTGGTCGGCGGACAGGGGCCAGGCCCAACTCGTGGCCGAGGAAATCGTGCCCGTGGGGGAGGGGGCGATCGCCGCCCTGATCCTCGAGACCCGCCGCGTGCTGGAGTCGGAGGGACTCATCGGCCGCAACCGCAGGACGATCCCGGTGCTGCCGCGCGCCATCGGCGTCGTGTGCGGCAGCGATGCGGCGGTCCGCAAGGATATCGAATCCGTCGTCGCTGCCCGTTTTCCCGGTTACCCGCTCCACTTCGAGGAGACGACCGTGTCGGGCCCGGGGGCATCAGTGTCCATCGTTGACGCTATGCGCGAAGTCGTATCGCTCCCGGATGTCGACGTAGTGATCGTCGCGCGGGGAGGCGGGGACGCCCCGTCGTTGCTGCCCTGGAGCACAGAGGAGGTCTGCCGGGCGGTCGCATCGTGTCCGGTGCCCGTCGTCTCCGCGATCGGGCACGAGGGGGACCGCCCTCTGTGCGATGAGGTCGCCGACCTGCGGTGCGGTACCCCGTCGCTCGCCGCGACCGCGGTGGTCCCCGACAGAGACGGGCTCGCGTCGGCGCTCGATGCCGTCCTGACCTCGGCGTCCTCTGGTCTGGCCGAAATCGCGGACCGGGCACATCGCAGGATCAGCGCCTCCGACCCCGGGAAGGCGCTCGACGCCGGCTTGGAGCGAGCATCGTCGCGCCTCGTTCATGCAGGACAACGGTTGGCCGACTGCCACCCCGCCCGCCGGCTGGACTCGTGCAGGTCCCGCCTCCTCGCCGCCGACCACCGCCGCCCGGCCGGCGAGATCATCGGTCGAGCCGCCGGCCGGCTGGCTGCCGATCTGCGCCACCTCGGTGCGCTGTCGCCGCAACGCACTCTCGAACGTGGGTACTCGATCACCACCGGACCGGAGGGTCGCGTTCTCCGACGCGCCGCGGATGTCGGCTTGGGGGATCCCATATCGGTGACGCTGGCGGAGGGAAGGTTGCACGCGCAGGTGACGAAGGTTGAGGAGGCAGGTACCAGTGGCTGAACCCACCGCCGACGACGAGCGGACCTTCGAGGAGCTCATCGCGGAGCTCGAGCAGGTGACCGAGGTGCTGGCGGCCGGAGAGGTCGGAATCGAGGCGGCGGCAGACCTCTACGAGCGCGCTCAGCGGTTGCACACCCTCGCCTCCGAGCGGCTGGCACGCGTTCAGGAAAGGGTAGAAAGGCTCAGCCGCGGCTAGCTCCACTCAGAGGCTGGCAACGGCGAAAAGCGGCTACCACTCGATCGACCAGCACCTGTCGTCGAGATCGCCGGGACTCCACCATCGCCAGATTCCCCCGACCGCTCGGCCTGTCATCTGCGTCCAGGCGACTGCGTCGCGCCGTTCCACTCGGCGAACCACTTGGCGGATCCCGCCCTCGTAAACCGAGTACCCCGCCCATTGGCCCGGGTAATCCTTGGTCGACCCGACCTCGACGACCGTGACCCCTCCGACTCTGTAGCGGCGGTTCCTGTGAGTGTGCCCCGCGATGACCAGGCTTCGCGCGTTGGCCGCACGGAGTCCCCTCGACAGCTCTCGCGAGTCCGCCCACCCCAACGGCGGCGGGTAGTGGGTGTGCACCGGCCAGCGCCGCAGCGGGTGGTGCAGCGCGACCACGACGGGCAACGCCGTGTCGCGGGCGGCCCCGATCACTTCCTCGATATCGGTGGAAGTCATCCTGCCTACGTGCCGGTCCGGCACGGGAGTGTGGCTCAGCACCAGCCTCAAGCCGTCCATGTCGACCACTCGCGTGCTGGCAGCGGCGATGAACCCTTGGGCGCTGAGCATGTCGGCCGCGCGCTCGACCGGAACGGGCCCGCGGACATCGTGATTGCCGAAAGTGATCGCGACAGGGACGCTCGCACGGCCAAGGACGTCGACGGCCGTCTCGTACTCCGCTGCCTTGCTGTCCTGAGTCAGATCCCCTTTCGCAACGATCATCGACGCACCCCAGTTCTCGGCCTCCTCGATGGCGGAGGCGGCACACCGCACGGGGTACGGCTCCAGGCCATCGGGGCGAGGCGCCGGATCGTGGAGCCGGTGAAGCGCGCCCAGGCGTCGTTCGCCGAAATGGCAGTCGCTGATCGTGGCGAACCGCGAGAGCAGCCTTCCAGGTGGCTTGCCCAGCGTCGTGGCCACGGCGACACGTCTTCGCGGAATGCCATCCCCGGAAAGCAGGACGTCGTAAGAGGTGGACGGTTCGAGGCCTGGAGCCGTCAGGGCCCCCGGTCCGCCGTTTCCCTCACCAGCGCGCAGACCACCGGTTCGCCGGTACCACTCTGGCGGGGTCGCGTCCACGTCGAACGACTGGTCGCCGATCTGGAACCTGACCTGGGCTCGCTGTAGCCGGGACCACGTGATCTGCAGCGAGTCGTGCTCGACCGCAAACACGCTCACGGCTCCGCGCAACAGGGACGGCATGCCCCTCACCGGGGTTTACCGTTCGCCGCGTTGTGGAGATAACAGAACCCAAGGTGGCGGGTCCCACGCCGGGTGGGCGGCACCATCGCCGCCCATCTGGCGCGACACCCGCCACCGAGGGGGTTGCCGGGCACTAGCCGCCGAGAGTCGCGGCGATCGTTCCCCGCAAACGAGCTGCAAGAGCCACGTTTATGTCGAGACGTTCGAGGATCTGGTCGAGGCGCGGTCCCGAGATCACCATGTGGGATTCGGCGCAGAATTCGTGGACGCTCTGCGCAACACCCGGATCGGCAACGGACTGCAGTGCTTCGAAGATCCGGAGTATCAGCTGCGGCGTGAAGCGCTCGTTGAGCAGATCCCAGTTGGCCTCTATCCACGTCCAGGCGGCTCGTGTAGCCCCCGGATGCGCCAGGACGGAACCGATGAGGAACGGAGCGTCCTGGGCCCTGACCTCGTCGCTGCCAGCCAGCACCAGGGTGCGTTCGATCAGATCGGGTTGACGAGCTTCGGACAGCGCGTAAAGGAACCGGAGCTTCTCCTGAGGGTTGTCGTTGGCGCGGTAGTGGTCGGCGACGAGCGACCACTCGCGATTCCCGCCGGCCGCTACGAAGATCCGTAGCGCCGTGCCTACGACGTCCGGGATGAGGCCGATGTCACCAGATCCTTCGTCTCGAGGGTCCGGTCCCCGAGCGTTCGGCTTGGCCTTCCCCCTGAGGAAGTGCTCGACGCGCTCTGCAACCTCCCGGCGTAGCTGCAAGTCCTCGCCGACGAGTCCCATCACGGAGAGCGCTCTTGCGCGGGTGACACCTGTGCGCCGGTCCTCGCCGGGGCGCGGCTCCCACCCCAGACGCCCCCAGATCTCGGTCGCCAGCTCTCGCGCGAACGAGATCACAGCGTCGCTGTCCCGACCATGAGCCAGGGATCGCAGTAGAGAGATCATGGACGACAGCGCAGCCCAGACGTCTGCGTCGTCGTCCGATGAGAGGGCTTCGGCAAGCGACATCCACTCCGATAGCTCGACCGTGCCCGCCACCACCCCGGCCCAGTTGTCGGCGAGCAGATCGAAGCGTTCGAGCGGTTCGCACAGATCGACGAGACCGCGCTCAGCCAGAGCGCCGAGCAGATCCTGCGAGTAGTGGGTGCGGTAGAAGCCGGATGCTCCGTCATTGGCGATCACCCAGTCGACCGGCCCGTCGAAGGTCACGGTGTGCTCTGACCCGTCCAGCAACAGGCGTTGCCTTTGTACCGTCCCTGCGACCGACGCGCGCAGGGTGACCGGGATGATCCAGCGTTCAGGGCTGAGCGTCCCGTCGTAGAGGAAGCGCCGTTGACGGAACTCCAGGGTCGACCGGTCCGGTCCCGTTTCGACGGCCACGACGGGGTGGCCGCGCTGGCGGATCCAGGAGTTCATCATCGTGCGGACCGGCTCGCCCGACGTCGTCTCGAGCGCATCCCAGAGGTCGGTCGTCTCTGTGTTGCCGTAGGCATGTGTCCGCAGGTAGTGCCCGATGCCCTTCCGGAACGTCTCCGCTCCGAGGTACTGCTCCAGCATCCGGAGGACCGCACCGCCCTTCTGGTAGGTGAGGACGTCGAACATCGCCTCGGCCTCTTCGGGCGCTCCCACGTCGAACTCGACCGGCCTGGTCGCGCGAAGCCCGTCGATCGCCAGTGCAGCCGACCTCCCGGCAGCAAAGTCGTTCCAGACCCGCCAAGCCGGGTTGAAGTCGTCGGTGGTGATCAACTCCATGAAGGTGGCGAAGGCTTCGTTGAGCCAGATCCCGTTCCACCACTTCATGGTCACCAGGTCGCCGAACCACATGTGTGCGGTCTCGTGCGCGATGACCGTCGCGACGCGCTGCAGCTCGAGCTGTGAAGCCCGCTCGGGGTCAACGAGCAACGAGTGCTCCCGGTACGTCACGCAACCGAGGTTCTCCATCGCCCCGAACGAGAAGTCCGGGATGGCGATGTGGTCGATCTTCTCGGCGGGGTAGGGGATCTCGAAGTAGCCGGAAAGGAACCGAAGGGCGTGGACGCCGGCCTCGACAGCGAACCCGGTTAGATGCCCTTTCCCCGGTACCGAAGCGATTCTGAGCGGGACGCCGTCGGCATCCGCGGGTTCGGTCAGGTCGAACGGTCCGACGATGAACGCCACGAGATAGGTGGACATCCGGATTGTGTCTGCGAACCGGACACGTTTCCGCCCGCCGCCCAGCGGGGTCGAGTCGATCTCCGCGCCGTTCGACAAAGCGGCCAGTTCTTCGGGCACGACGAGCGACACCGAGAACACAGCCTTGAGCTCGGGTTCGTCCCAGCACGGGAACGCACGCCTCGCGTCGGTAGCTTCGAACTGGGTCGCCGCGATGGTGTGAGTCGACCCCTCGGTATCCGTGAACGTGCTGCGGTAGAAGCCGCGGAGCTGCCGGTTCAGCGATCCGCCGAAACGGATATGCAGCTTGTAACCCTCCCCAGGGCTGAGTTTCCGCGCAAACCCCAGCTGAATCCGCTGTGCCTCCTGCTCGACGGTGACCTCCGCCGGCAGGAGCTCGCCGCCAAGCGTCTCGAGGGCCGCCTCCTCGATGGAGAGATCGAGTGCGTTCAGGACCAGCAAGTCGGTCGGCTCCAGGACGCTCACCGTGATCACCTCGGAACCCTCGAAGCGGGCGCGCCCGATGTCGACGGAAAGTTCGATCTCGTATCGCTCTGGGCGAGCGACGAGCGGCAGCCGATAGTCCGAGGCCTGCGACACAGAATCTCCTCCCTGGCCGTCCCAAGCGGGCCAACGGGTCACCCTACTGGGGTACCCACCTTCCGGGTGACACGCCGGCGGTAGCGTGGACCAGCATGGAAAACAACGAAAGAGTCGTCACTGTCGGCCACGCCATCGTCGACGTTCTGTCGCCGTCCGACGACGGGCTGGTCGAGCGGCTCGGCCTGCACAAGGGCACGATGGCGCTGGTGGACGGCGAGAAGGCGGAGCTGATCTACTCCTCGCTGGGCCCGGCGACCGAGGCCTCCGGCGGCTCGGCAGCGAACACGGCGGCCTGCCTCGCCTCCCTCGGCGAGCCGGTGGTGTTCGTAGGAAAGGTGGCGGCCGACCCGCTTGGAAAGGTGTTCTCCCACGACATCCGCGCTGCCGGAGTTCGCTTCGACTCGGCGCCGGAGAGTCGGGTGGACGCCGGCACCGGGCGGTGCCTAATCCTTGTCACGCCTGACGCGGAGAAGACGATGTGCACGAACCTCGGCATCGGGGCGATGCTCGGCCCCGCCGACGTCGACGTGGCGTCGATCACCGCTGCCGAGATCGTGTACATGGAGGGCTACCTCTACGGTGAGCGGCACACCGACCAGGCGGTCGAAGAGATCATCCGGGTCGCGAAGGCCGCCGGTACCAAGGTTGCGCTGTCTCTGTCCGATCCGGCCTGGGTCGACCTGAACGCTCCCCATTTCGACCGGATACTCGATCAGGTGGATCTTCTGTTCGCCAACGAGGAGGAGGCCCGCCGCATGACCGACTCGGGCGACGCGCAAAGTGCCGTGGAGGTGCTGGCCGAGCGGTGCGAAACCGTCGTGGTGACCCTCGGTGCACAAGGTTCGCTGGTGCGAACAGGGCGCGACCTGGCTCGCGTCCCGGCGGCGCCGGTCGACCACGTCGTCGACACCACTGGCGCCGGCGACAGCTACGCCGCGGGGTTTCTGTACGGTTTCGTCAACGACCTCGGCCCCGAGCGATCTGCCCGTCTCGGTGCCCTGGCCTCGTCCGAGGTGGTGTCGCACCTCGGCGCACGGCCGCTGCGATCGTTGGCCGAGCTTGCACGGCGATCGGGCCTCACGGTTTGAAGGCGACCCGGCTAGCGCAGGACGTCAGCGACCGCGGTTCGGCTTCTGGCCGTGGTTGGCCTTCTTGCGTCGAGCCCGCAGGCGGGCCTTGTGGGTGCGCTTGGACATGGCCGGCCAGGCTAGGCGAGCCGCCCGCCTCGGGCCAAGCCGCCGGTCCTCGCGGAGGCCCTAACCTGCAGAGCAAATGGAGAAAATAGGCATCGTCGGGCTCCCCAACTCGGGGAAGTCCAGTCTTTTCAACGCATTGACCGGCGGTTCCGCGCCCGTCGCCCCGCATCCGTTCTCCACAACCGAGACCGCTGTCGGTGTGGCACAGGTTCCCGACCACCGGCTCGACAAGCTCGCCGAGATGAGCGCCAGCCGCAAGGTTGTGCATGCGACCGTGGAGTTCGTGGACATCGCCGGCCTGGTGGCGGGTTCGTCCGCCGGCGAGGGGCTGGGCAACCGTTTTCTGGCCGGGATCAGGGAAGCCGACGCGCTGTGCCTGGTCCTGCGTTCCTTCGAGGACCCCAGCGTCCCAGGTGACTCCGACCCCCTGTCGGATCTCGGGGTGCTCGAGCTGGAGCTCGTCCTGGCCGACGCAGCCACCGTGGACAGCCAGATCGACAAGCGCCGGAAGGCCGCCAAGGCCGACAGGTCGCTCGCCTCCGAGGTCACCGCTCTCGAAAGGGCCAAGGAGCAACTGGACTCCGGGGTGCCTGTCTACCGCTCCAAGCTCGACGCCGATGATCGGGCGTTGCTCAAGCCCTTCTTCCTTCTCACCAACAAGCCGGTCTTCGCCGTCGTGAACCTCGGAGAGGATCAGGTTGCCGCCAGCGAGTCGATCGTGAAGCCGGTGGCCGACGAGCTCGGTACCCACGGAGACGTGCTCGGTGTCAGCGTCGAGCTCGAGGCCGAGGCGGCGCAGCTGGACGCATCGGAGCGCGCGGAGTTGATGGAGGGTCTGGGGCTCGGCGAGGGGGCGCTCGCCCGGGTCGCGAGAGCCTCGTACCACATGCTCGGCCGGCGGACGTTCTTCACCACAGGTGACAAGGAGAGCCGAGCGTGGACGTTCCGCGCCGGCGCGCGAGCACCCGAGTGCGCGGGGGTGATCCACTCGGACCTCCAGCGCGGTTTCATCCGCGCGGAGGTGATCCGCTGGGATGAGCTGCTCGGACTCGGTTCCTGGCACGCCGCCAAGGAGGCCGGCAAGCTGCGGATCGAGGGCAAGGACTACGAGGTCGTGGACGGCGACGTGCTCGAGATCCGTTTCAACGTCTGAGCCCATGTCGTGGTTGCTGCGCGAGGACGACGTGCTGGCCGCCGTCGAGGAACGGCGCCCTGGTTGGCAGACCAGCATCGCCGGGGTGGTGATCATCGGACGGCCGGGACTGGTCCAGACCGTCACCCGGTCTGCCGCGGCCGATCTCGACACCGCATGGTGCGTGTCAACCGAGATCGCAGCCGACCGCGGAGGATTCCTCGTCAAGCGCGTCTCCACGCTGCCGGCCCGCCGGTGCAGTCTCCCGCGGTTCGGGGCGGGAGTGCTGGTCGTGGCTCCGGTCGGTTCGTTCGAACGGTGGAAGCTCTGTGTGGGCGACTGCCTGGAGGTGCGCGGATCTTGACCGAAGGGCGCGTCGTCCTCGTGGGCACCCCCATCGGCAACCTGGGCGACCTCTCGCCGAGAGCCCGCGAATCCCTCGCCGGCGCGGCGGTGATCTTCTGCGAGGACACACGCAGGACGCGCAAGCTCCTCAGCGCCGCCGGCATACCGGCACCTCGGCTCGTGGCGATGCATCAGCACAACGAGTCCGCCGCGAGCGCCGAGGCCCTGGCCCTCGCCTGCGGGGGCGGCGTGGTGGCGGTGGTCTCGGATGCGGGGATGCCCGGTATCTCGGATCCAGGGACGCGGCTGGTGGCACTGGCCGCCGGTGAGGGTGTTCCGGTCGAGGTGGTCCCGGGGCCGGCGGCCTTTCTCACCGCCCTAGTGGGGTCCGGCCTGCCGACGGCAAGGTTCTGCTTCGAGGGGTTCCTGCCCCGGCGTGGGCGGGAGAGAACCGAACGCCTCCGCGCGATCTCGGCTGAAGCCAGGACGACGGTCCTCTACGAGTCGCCGCGCAGGGTCGCAGCGACCCTCGCCGATCTCTCGTCGGCCTGCGGTCACAACCGGCGGGTCGCTCTCGGCAGGGAGCTGACCAAGCTCCACGAGGAGTTCTGGCGGGGGAGACTCGGCGACGCCCTCGAATGGGTCGAGGCGGGAGAACCCCGCGGGGAGTGGGTCATCGTCCTCGACGGCGCCGCTCCGGAGCCGATCACGGCAGGCGAGGAGGAGATCACCTCCGCGCTTCGAAGGCATCTGGCCGCCGGGGAGACCCGCAGGACGGCGGTCGACGCTGTCGCCGCAGAGTTGTCCATCCCGAGACGCCAGGTGTACGAGCTGGCGATAAACCAAGCGCGCGACCAGCCGTAGTTCCACCTAGCCTCGTCCTGTGGCCCGCTTCTACGTCACCACTCCGATCTACTACGTCAACGACGCGCCCCACATCGGCCACGCCTACACCACGGTCACCGCGGATGCACTGGCCCGGTGGCACCGTCTGCTGGGAGACGACGTCTACTTCCTCACCGGCACCGATGAGCACGGGCTCAAGGTGCAGCGCGCGGCCCAGGCGAACGGTCTAACCCCCCGGGAACATGCCGATCGCACCAGTGAGCGCTACCGGCAGGTGTGGGCGTCGCTCGACATCAGCAACGACGACTTCATCCGCACCACCGAGCCGCGCCATTACCGCGCGACCGAGAGTCTCATGCAGGCTGCGTACGACAACGGGTGGATCGAGTTGCGGCCGTACGCCGGCTGGTACTGCGTGTCGTGCGAGGCGTACTACACCGAGGCAGACCTCATCGACGGCAGGCGCTGCCCGATCCACCGGACCGAGGTCGAATGGCTCGAAGAGGAAAACTACTTCTTCAAACTGTCCGAGTTCGCCGGCCGCCTCCTCGACTGGTACGAGCGCGAACCCGGTGCTGTGACTCCCGAAGCGAAGCGCAACGAAGCCATCGGTCTCATCCGCGGTGGTCTGCGCGACATCTCCATCTCGAGGACCTCGATCTCCTGGGGGGTTCCCGTCCCGTGGGACAGCGCGCACGTCTTCTACGTCTGGTACGACGCGCTGATCAACTACGCCACCGCCATCGGCTACGGCAGCGACCCCCATCGGTTCGCGGATTGGTGGCCATCCGTGCACCACCTGATCGGCAAGGACATCCTCCGGTTCCATTGCGTGTACTGGCCCGCGTTGCTCATGGCAGCCGGCATCGAACCGCCGGCACGCATCGCGGTGCACGGATTTCTTCTCGTGGGTGGCGAGAAGATGTCCAAATCGGCGCTCAACCAGATCTCGCCGGCTGACCTGTTGCCAACATTCGGGGTGGACGGATTCCGCTATCACTTCCTGAGGGATCAGGCGTTCGGGCCGGACGGCGACTTCTCCTACGAAGGGATGGTCGCCCGCTACAACTCGGACCTCGCCAACAATCTCGGCAACCTTCTCGCCCGCGTCTCGACGGTGGTCGAGAAGAAATGCGGCGGAATCGGCCCCGCTCCCGACCCGTCGAGTGATCTCGCGCCCATAGCGGCCTCAGTCCTAGAGACGGTGACGGCGGGGTGGGATCGCATCGCGCCGAGCGAGGCCCTGGAGTCGACCTGGCGGCTGGTCCGGGAGACGAACGCAGCACTGGAAGCCGCAGAACCCTGGAAGGCCGAGCCGGGTCCGGAGGTCGACAGGGTGCTGGGGGACGCCCTGGAGGTGCTGCGTATCGTCGCGGTGCTTGCCAGCCCAGCGCTCACTCGTGCCTCGCAGGAGATCTGGCGGCGAATCGGGATGGAGGGAAGCGTCCTGGATCAGCGACTACCCAAGGCGGCCTCCTGGGGCGGCTACCCGGGTGGCTTGGCAGTCGAGCGTGGCGCCCCGCTGTTCCCGCGGATCAAGGACTGACCGCGGTGTGGACCGACAGCCACTGTCACGTCCCCTGGGAGGGGATGGGCCTCGAGGTCATCGAGGAGGCCCGCGATGCCGGGGTCGCGAGGTTGGTGAGCATCGGGACGGACGCGGCCACCTCCGCCGCTGCTATCGAAGTGGCCCGAGCCAATCGAGGGGTGTGGGCGACCGTCGGTCTACATCCGCACGAGGCGAGTTCGGGCGTGGACACGGTTGCCGGTCTGCTGTCGGGTGCCGATGCGTCGGTGGTGGCGGTCGGCGAGTGCGGGCTCGACTACTTCTACGAGCATTCGCCACGAGACGCGCAGAAGGAAGCGTTTGCGGCCCAGATCGCTCTGGCCAACCAAATGGGTCTCGCGCTCGTCGTGCACACACGCGACGCATGGGACGATACGTTCGACGTGCTGCGGGCGGAAGGAGTACCGGAACGTTGGGTGCTCCATTGCTTCACCGGGGGCCCGGACGAGGCGAGAAAGGGGCTGGATCTTGGGGCGATGCTCTCGTTTTCCGGGATCGTCACGTTCAAGAACGCCGGCGAGGTGCGGGAGGCTGCCGCGATCTGTCCCCTGGAGCGGATGCTGGTCGAGACCGACAGCCCGTTCCTGGCTCCGGTACCCCATAGAGGCGAGACCAACACGCCGGCGTTCGTGCCGCTCGTGGGGGCCGCCGTAGCGGACGCCCGCGGGGTTCCGGTCGAGACGGTCGAGCGAGCCACGTGGGACAACGCCGAGCAGGTCTTCCGGCTGAGCGAACTGACGTGACGCTGACGGCCCGCGAGGTCGGCGACCTTCTCGCATCACACGGCCTGCGTCCGAGCCGTGCCCTCGGGCAGAACTTCGTCGCAGACCCCAACACCGTACGCCGGATTGCCCGGCTCGCCGAGGTGGGGCCGGGAGACCGCGTCGTCGAAGTGGGCCCGGGGCTGGGCTCGTTGACCCTCGCTCTGGCTGAGACAGGCGCAACCGTGACAGCGGTAGAGGCCGACCGGCACCTGATACCGGTGCTCGAGGAGGTCCTGGAAGGCACCGGTGTCAGGGTGGTCCATGCGGACGCGATGCGGCTCGATTGGACCGCTCTTTTGGGTGACGACCCGGGGTGGGTGATGGTCGCCAACCTTCCGTACAACATCGCGACTCCTCTCGTCGCCGACGTCCTCGACTCGGTTCCGGCCGTGAGCAGGATGCTCGTGATGGTCCAGAGGGAAGTGGGCGAAAGGCTCGCCGCGAAGGTTGGCGATGAGGCGTACGGGGCGGTGTCGGTGAAGGTTTCCTACTGGGCGACCGCTTCGATAGCCGGCCGGGTTCCGGCGTCGGTATTCATCCCCCGGCCCAAGGTCGAATCGGTCCTCGTGTCGATCACGCGCCGGCCATCGCCCGCAGTCGACCCGTCGTCGGTGTCTCCGGATCTGCTGTTCGATCTCGTCAGAGCCGGGTTCGGGCAGCGTCGCAAGATGCTGCGCCGCGCCCTCGCAAATCGGGTGCCTCCGGCCGCTTTCGACATGGCCCGTATAGAACCCGAGCAGCGCGCGGAAGAGCTGTGTGTTGAAGACTGGGGTCGCCTCGCCGCTGCTGTCCGGGCCGTAGCCGAGCGAGATTCACGTGCCTGACGTGTTGCGCGCCCACGCGAAGCTCACCCTGTCACTTCGGGTTACCGGCGTGCGCGACGACCGATACCACCTGCTTGACGCGGAGATGGTTTCCCTCGATCTCGCCGACACGCTGGAGTTCTCGGCCGGAGACGGCCTCGAGATGGAACTCGACACCGGTGGATTCGCAGGCACCGTCCCGTCCGGTTCGATTCCCTTGGATGACGAGAACCTTGTCCGAAGAGCCCTGAAGGTCCTGGGCCGTAGGGCGCACGTCCGCCTGCACAAGCGGATTCCGGCCGGCGCCGGTCTCGGGGGGGGATCCGCCGATGCCGCCGCCGTTCTGCGCTGGGCCGGTGTGGTCGACCTGGACCTAGCGGCGACCCTTGGAGCGGACGTGCCCTTCTGTCTCGTAGGAGGAAGGGCCCGCGTGACCGGTGTGGGCGAAACGGTCGAACCCCTCGACGTCGACTTGATTGCCGGGCGCGCCTACACGCTGTTGACACCGCCGCTGCACGTCTCCACCGTCGAGGTGTACAGGCAGTGGGACCGCATGGGTGGCCCGACCGGCGACAACGGCAACGATCTCGAACCAGCCGCTCTCGCGGCCTATCCCGACCTGGCTGTATGGCGCAACCGCCTCGGTGACGATACCGGCGAGACTCCCATGCTTGCCGGGAGCGGCGGGACGTGGTTCGTCGAGGGCGACTTTCCCGAATCGGGTCGTGTTGTGCGGGTCTGTCGTCCGTCGTGAACTGAGATAACGCTGAGACGCTGGACACAAGTAGCTCCTGTCGTTACGCTTCGGAAACACGAGGCAGGGACGGGGGGTCAATGCCAGACGACATCAGCAGGCGCAAGTTCCTCGCGGGTGGTGGAGCAGCATTCGGAGCTGTGGTCCTCGGCGGTTCGGCCTCGAGCCTCCTCGCTGCTTGCGGCAGCAGCGGTAGCAAAAGTGGTGGACCCGGACCGGCGCCGAACCCCAACGCGGGCATCTCGAATGCCACACCCAAGATGGGTGGAACCCTGATCGTGGCCACCGAGGCCGAGGACAACGGGTTCAACCCTACGGTCGCCAGCTGGGACGTGACCGGTCTGATGTACGGGGCTGCCATCTTCGACACGCTGACCGCCGTCGATGTCAACGGCAAGGTCCAGCCGAACCTGGCCCAGTCGGTGACACCCAACGCCGGCGCCACGCAGTTCACGATCACGTTGCGCCCGGGCGTCAAGTTCCACGACGGATCAGCCCTCGATGCCAACGCAGTGGCGAACAGCCTGATCGCCAACGTCAAGTCACCCCAGAACGGCCCTGCACTTTTCAATGTGGCCGACGTGAAGCCGAGCGGCGCAATGACCGTTACGGTCACGTGCAAGGAGGCCTGGCCGGCATTTCCCTACTACCTCGCCTATTCGATCGGGACGGTCATGTCTCCGTCCATGCTGGCGGAGCCCAACAGCGGCAACCTCAAGCCGATAGGGACCGGGCCCTTCGTCTTCAAGGAGTGGGTCCCCAACGACCACCTCACCGTCGTGCGGAACCCGAACTACTGGCGGCAAGGTCGCCCGTACCTCGACCAGGTCACTTTCCGGCCGATACCGGACCACCAGTCGAGGGCGAACGCGCTGCTCGCCGGGGACATCGACATCATGCACACCGACGATCCCCAGGACGCTCAGTCGCTACCGAAGAAAAGGAGCCTGGTGTCGATCACCGACCTCGACAACAACGCGACCGAGCGCGAGGTCCACTTCTACATGATCAACACCGCCAAGCCGCCGTTCGACGATGTTCGCGTCCGGCAGGCGCTCGCTTACGCCACCGACCAGAACCGGGTGCATTCGATCATCGACGTGGTCAACCCGGTCGTCAAGAGCCCGTTCAGCACAAAATCGCCCTACTACGTCGACGTCGATTACCCGACGTACGACCCGGCCAAGGCGAAGCAGCTGATAGCGGCCTACGAGCACGACAAGGGCCCGCTTCGCACGTTCACCCTCTCGACCGTCACCGACGCGAAGGACCTCGCCCGAACCACCCTCGTGCAGGCGATGTGGAAGGAAGCCGGGATCAACTGCCAGGTCCAACAGGTCGAGCAGAGCCAGTACATCGTGCAGGCTCTCTTGGGAAACTACGACGTGCGGGAGTGGAGGCAGTTCTCCGCTGCCGACCCCGACGAGAACTACGTCTGGTGGTCGAGCCTCACCGCGTCGCCGATAGGGGCGCTCGCTCTCAACTTCGCCCGCAACAAGGACCCGCAGATCCAGGCTGCTCTCGAAAAGGGGCGGACCAGCCTCAACCAGGCCGACCGTGTGGCCGCGTACCAGGAGATCTCCCGGAGGTTCGCGGCCGACGTCCCTTACGTCTGGCTGGACCAGACCGTGTGGCTCGTCTCCGCCAAGCCGACGGTGATGAACTTCAACAACCCCACCTTGCCCGACGGGTCGCCGGCGCTGAGGATGACGGCGGGATTCATCAACGTCGGGCAGATCTGGCTGAACAAGTAGGGGGACACTATGGCGCGGCTGGCGCTACGCAAGTTCCTGATGCTGGTGCCAGTGGTCCTGGTCGTCTCCATCCTGACGTTCTTGCTGCTCAACCTGCTACCCGGCAATCCGGTGTTCATGATCCTGGGCCCCGGCGCGACCCCGAAGGGTGTGGCGCAGCTGACCAATCAGCTCCACCTGAACAAGCCCATCTACGTCCGCTACGTGGACTGGCTGTGGGCCGCTCTGCACGGCAACTTCGGCCAGTCCTACCTCAACCACGAGCCCGCATCGACTCTCATCCACCAGGCTCTTCCGGTCACGATCGAGCTGCTGGTGATATCGCAGATCATCGCTCTCGTCATCGCCATACCGCTCGGCGTCTACGCCGCACGCCGGCCGGGCGGTTGGATCGACCAGGGCTCCTCGGCGTTCTCCTTCGGCATGCTGGCTATCCCCGCCTTCCTTCTGGGAGTGCTGCTCGTCGGGGTCTTCGCGGTCCACTGGCACCTGTTCCCGGCGACCGGCTATACGCACCTCACGGCCAACCTCGGCCGCAACGTTCAGTCCCTCTTCCTCCCGGCGCTCACCCTCGCACTCGGTTCGCTGGCCGCTTACGTCCGGCTGCTGCGTTCGGACATGATCGCCACCCTGCAGCAGGACTTCGTCACCGTCGCTCGGTCCAAAGGCCTGAGCTCCCGCTACATCCTCTGGCATCACGCCTTCAGACCCTCGACATTCTCGTTGGTGACCCTCGCAGGACTGAACGTCGGATCGCTGATCGGAGGGGCCTTCATCGTCGAGATCATCTTCGGGATTCCGGGTATCGGCTCCCTCACGCTCCACTCGATATACCAACGCGACTACCTGGTGGTGCAGGCGTGCGTGTTGATAATCGCGGTTGGCTACGTCTTCGTCAACTTCGTCGTAGACCTGCTCTACCCGTTGCTCGACCCGAGGGTCCGCCGTGTCGTTGCCTGAGGTGGGGACCGGGCTGATCGCCGGCGGAACCTCGATCGACCCGGCTGCCACGGGGATCGAGGGAACAGCCACGCCGGGGTTCGGGGTCGCTGCTCACAAACGTCTGGGATGGGTGTTCTGGGTGGCGGCCGGTTGGGTGGTGCTGGTGATCCTCGCCGCCATATTCGCCGGGTTGCTGCCGCTTCAGGACCCGTCCGTGCCGTCCGCTCTGCCAGGGCTCGATCCGAGCGGATCCCATTTGCTCGGCACTGACGAGCTCGGTCGTGACCTTCTGTCGAGAGTTGTCTACGGGTCGAGGGTTTCGCTCATCGTCGGGTTCTCTTCCATTGCCCTGGGACTGGCCGTCGGGGGGATGCTCGGCCTGCTCGCCGGGTACTACCGCGGCTTTCTCGATTCGGTGATCACGGGTGCTGCCAACATCCTGCTCGCGTTCCCGGCTCTGGTACTCGGTTTGGCGATCGTGACCTTCTGGGGTCCGAGTCTCTTCCACGTCACGATCGCCATCGCCATCCTGTCCATAGCGCCGTTGACGCTCGTCGTGCGTGGCTCCACCGTGATCTACTCGGAGCGGGAGTTCGTGTCCGCCGCCCGCATGCTGGGAGCGTCCAACCGTCCCATCATCCTCCGTGAGATCTTCCCAAACGTGGTCCCTGCTGCCGTGTCGCTAGGACTCATAAGCGTTGCCGTCGCGATCGTCGCCGAGGGAGGGTTGTCGTTTCTCGGGCTGTCCGTCAGGGCGCCCACCCCGACCTGGGGCAACATGATCGCCGAGGGTCAGGCGGTGATCGGCCAGCATCCCCTGATAGCGCTCTGGCCGGGTCTCGCAATGTTCCTGACCGTGCTCGCGCTCAACATCGCCGGCGACCGGTTGCGCGGTTACTTCGACATCAAGGAGGGGGGGCTTTGACCGGCGACCCTCTTCTCGACGTGGTCGACCTGGTCACTCACTTCTACACCGAACAGGCGGTAGTCCGCGCGGTGGACGGTGTGTCCCTCCGGCTGGAGCAGGGCCGTACGCTGGGCATTGTCGGCGAATCCGGTTCGGGAAAGACCATCCTGTCCCGCTCGATCATGGGCCTGCTGCCGCGGCGCAACGTGGTCCGCCGTGGCGAAGTGCGCTTCCAGGGCAGGGACATCGCCAAGCTTGCGGAGAGAGAGCTCTCGAGGATCTGGGGGGCCGACATCGCCATGGTCTTCCAGGACCCGATGACGTCGCTCAACCCCGTGGTGCGCCTCGGGCGGCAGTTGACGGAGCACATCCAGGTTCACACGGGGGTCGGGAAGAAGGAGGCCCGCAACCGGGCAGTCGACCTTCTCCGGTCCGTCGGCATCCCCGAAGCGCGCCGGCGACTGCGGGAATACCCGCACCAGCTCTCCGGCGGTATGCGCCAGAGGGTGATGATCGCCGTGGCCCTGGCGTGCGGACCGAAGCTTTTGCTGGCCGACGAACCGACGACTGCTCTCGACGTGACTGTGCAAGCCCAGATCCTGGACCTGCTCACAGCGCAGCAAGAGGAACGCCACATGGGCATGATCCTCGTCACCCACGACCTGGGTGTGGTCGCCGGGCGGACCGACGAAATCGCGGTCATGTACGCCGGCAAGGTCGTGGAGAAGGCGCCGACACGCACCCTGTTCACCGACATGCGGATGCCGTACACCGAGGCGCTGATCCAGTCCATCCCGCGTCTCGCCAATCCCAGCCACACCCGCCTCACCGTCATTCCCGGCCGGCCGCCGGACCTCGGCCGGCCACTCGCCGGTTGCCGGTTCGCGCCGCGGTGCGCGTACGCCCAGGACCGCTGCTCGGTCGAGGAGCCACCGCTGGTGGAAGCGGCGCCCGGGCACTCGTACGCGTGCTGGTACCCCGTGGGGACTCCCGAGGGCTCCGATGCGCTCGCCCGCAACCGGCGAAACGGGCAGATCCACTCGTCTGCCGCGATCGGGGAGGCCTGATGGCAGGGAGCGGGACGGCACACCTGCGCGACTCCGACGATCCCCTCCTGCGGGTCGAGAACCTGGTGGTGGAGTTCCCGGCCGGGTCGGGCCGCCGGGTCCACGCGGTGTCGGACGTCAGCTTCGACGTACTGAGAGGCGAGACCCTGGGGCTGGTGGGGGAGTCGGGGTGCGGCAAGTCGACTACGGCCCGAGCAGTCATCCAGATGATCAAGCCCAACGCGGGGCGTGTCGTGTTCGACGGGACCGAGCTCACCGGACTGCGCGGGAAGGAGCTTCGCCAGCTCCGCCCGGAGCTGCAGATGATCTTCCAGGACCCGATCTCGTCCCTGAACCCGCGCCGGCGGGTCGTGGACATAGTCGCCGAGCCGCTCACGATCTGGAAGAGGGACACACCGAGCGAGCGCTCCGACCGGGTGCGGGAGATCTTCGACGTCGTCGGTCTCGACTACGACGCAGCCCGTGACCGCTACCCGCACCAGTACTCGGGCGGCCAGTGCCAGCGGATAAGCATCGCAAGGTCACTCGTGCTCGAGCCGAAGCTCCTCATCTGCGATGAACCCGTGTCGGCGCTCGACGTATCCGTCCAAGCTCAGATACTCAACCTGCTCGAGGATCTGAAGGAGCGTTACGGCTTGACCATGATCTTCATCGCCCACGACCTGGCTGTCGTGAAGAACATCAGCGACAGGGTGGCGGTGATGTACCTGGGGAAGGTCTGCGAAGTCGCGCGAGCCGACGATCTGTACTCGCGTGCCGCCCACCCCTACACGAACACCCTCCTCGCCTCTATACCCGAGCCGGACCCGGACTTCCGGCCGTCGACCACCTACAAGGCCCGCGGCGAGTTCCCGTCCCCGGTGTCCCCGCCGTCGGGGTGCCGGTTCCGGACCCGCTGCCCGAGGGCCGAGGCACTATGTGCCGAAGAGGAACCCGTCATCCGCGCCAACGGCCCTGACCACTATGTCGCCTGCCATTTTCCGGTCGAGGCACCCGTCACGATGACCGCCGGCGCACCGGCGGGTTGGAGCGGCCCCGCCGCTGGGGGCTAGTGTGCCTCCTTCGTGGGTTCGCTGATCAAGAAGCGCCGCAAGCGCATGCGCAAGAAGAAGCACAAGAAGATGCTGAAGGCGACCCGCTGGCAGCGGCGGGCCGGCCGCTAGGGCGAGCCGCGCCTGTGGGGGTCAACCGGCGCAGCGAGATCAGGATGAGCCCGCAGGAAGTCGAAGCGTTCCTGCAAGAGGAGCGCACCACGACGATGTGCACGATGCACCCCGACGGGTCCATCCATGCCGTGGCGATGTGGTACGCCTTCCTCGACGGGAAGATGGCGGTCGAGACCAAGGCCAAGTCCCAGAAAGTGCAGAACCTGCGGCGCGACCCGCGGCTTACCTTCCTCGTCGAAGCCGGGGACCGCTACGAGGAGCTCCGAGGGGTGGAGACAGTCGGCAAGGCGCGGATCATCGAAGACCCCGATTCGATCTGGTCGTTCGGCGTCTCCATGTGGGAGCGCTACATGGGCCCCTACAGCGAGGAGCACCGGGCCGGCGTCGAATTCATGATGAAGAACCGGGTCGTGGTCGTGATCGACCCGGTCAAGGTGGTCTCCTGGGACCACCGCAAGCTGTAAACGTCTTCAGTGACCTGAGGCGGTCGGCTTCGCCGGCGGCACACCGAGTCTCGGCGCTGCGACGGCGGTCTCCGGCCACCGGCGCCTCGAGACGGTCGAGAGTTTCCGCATGAGGGCAATCGCGCCCGGGTCATCGTCGCCGGGCCTGGTCTCGATGGCACCGTCGGCGATCATCCCGTCGATGATCTCCCGACCGGCGTCGGTGCGCACGACGGTGAGGGTCCAGTCGTTGAACGCGCCTATCCCCCCGGTGGAGATGTCCGCGTGCTCCGCCGCGAAGTCAGGGCAGAGCTTGCACCCCTCGCGCGTCCAGGCATGGCATTCCTTCAACGGAATCTCGTGGTAGCTGCCGTCGCGCATCCAGATCTGGAACACGCCCTTGATGTTCATCTTCACCATGTCGGCCTTCTTGAGGCCGTACTTCGCTTCGAAGAGCTCCTCGAAGATGGCGTCGTCGAAGGTCTTGGAGCACAAGAGCCCTATAGAGAGCGCGAGGCGCCTCGCGACCTTGCCGGCCTTGCGGGCCTTCATCACCCCTGGGACGGATGCCTGGCAGCTCATGCCCACGAGAGCCAGCCGCTCCGCCCCGTCCTCGATGGCCTGCACGTAAGCCAGCGTGTTGGCGGAGTAGGTGTATCGCGAGCCGGCCGACGCGAGTATCTCTTCCCGTGTTCGGGCGATGCCCGGCACCGCCTTCCAGGTCGAGCCGTCACCCTCCAGCATCGACACGAGGGCCGCGTCGATGCGGCCATGGTCCAAGCACCACAGCAGGATCGCCGAGACGAGCCCGCCGTCCTGCCCGTTGGAGTGCAGCTCGGGGTCGGTCGCCCGGGCCAGGAAGACGTCCTTCGACATGCCGGCCTGCTCCTCGGGCTGGCGCTCTCGGCCGAACATGAAAGTGTCGATCTCTGTTTCCCAGTTGCGGAAACGCGGGCAGGCACGGGTGCAGCTCGTGCACCCACGCTGGCCGTGGCCGCAGTCGGCGGGACCTAGCTCCTCCTCGAGGTGGAAGGGCTTGTACACGCCGTTCGTGTCGTCGTAGCCGAGCACATCGTGTGGACACGCGACGATGCACCCCGCGCATCCCGTGCAGAGTCCCGATGTAACCACTTCGGAAAAGAGCTCCGCCCATTGGGCGCGCCAGCGTTCCTTCGCAGGTGCAGATTCGGTCGCGGTCACGAATTGGCAGGCTAGTAGCCGGTTCCCGCCTACAGCACACCCGGTACGGTGTCCCCTGCCCATGAGTACGACGACGCCCGCCGGAACCCGACTTTCCGGGGCGATGGTCCTGCTGTTCGCGGTCGGGTGCGGTCTGTCGGCGGCCAATCTCTACTACGCCCAGCCGCTGCTGCACACCATCGCGACCGATCTGCACGCCGGCTCCGGTGAAGCAGGACTGATGATCACCTCGGCCCAGCTGGGGTACGCCGTGGGCCTGGCGCTCCTCGTGCCCATCGGCGACATCGCCCCTCGCCGCCGCCTCGTGCCTGCAGTCCTTCTCCTCACGGCCGCCGCTCTTGCCGTGTCGGCTGCTGCGGGGTCGATCGCGGTGCTGATCGCCCTCGCGCTCTTCGCAGGAATCGGATCGGTCGCCGCCCAGATGCTCGTACCTCTCGCGGCGGAGCTCGCGGGTGAACAACGACGCGGTCGGGTCGTGGGATCGGTCATGAGCGGGCTGCTCCTGGGGATCCTCCTGGCCCGGACGGTGTCCGGCGCGGTCGCCGGCGCATCGAGCTGGCGGGTCGTGTACGGCGTCGCTGCTCTCGCCGTGGTGCTGCTGGCAGCCGTTCTTTCACGGGCCCTGCCACGCGAACACGACCGGCCCCACCTCGCCTACCACCGCCTGCTGGCGTCGACGGTCGAGGTGTTCAAGCGCGACCAGGTGCTTCGCCGGCGGGCGTTGTTCGGCTCGCTCGCTTTCGCCGGGTTCAGCATCCTCTGGACGACGCTCGCCTTCCTGCTTTCAGGCTCGCCGTACCACTACGGCGACACCTTGATCGGGCTGTTCGGGTTGTTCGGAGCAGCCGGAGCGCTGTGCGCCTCGTTCGCCGGACGCCTCGCCGACCGCGGTTGGCACCGTAGGGCGACGATCGGATTTGCCGCTGTCACGCTCGCCGCCTGGCTGCCGCTCTGGCTCGGCGGTCGTCACCTCGCCGGCCTCGTGGCCGGCATCGTCATCCTGGATGTCGGGGTGCAGGGCACGCACGTGATCAACCAGAGCGTCATGTTCTCCTCCGGCGGCCGCGATCGCAGCCGTGCGAATGCCGTCTACATGGTGATCTACTTCGCGGGAGGAGCCGCTGGCAGCGCCGTGGCGGCGGCGCTGTACTCCACCGGGCGGTGGGCAGCGGTGTCAGCGCTGGGAGCGTCCGTCGCCTTCGTCGGGCTGGCCGCCGCCGCAGTCGACCGTGCCCGCCCCGTCCTCCAGAACGGCTGAGCAGGCGGACTCCGAACGTAGGTGCTCGAGCACCCTGCGCGAGATCCCGGCCAGGGCCTCGAGGTCGCCGGGGTCGAGCAGGTCGATGAAGTGGCGTCTCACGCTCTGAACGTGCCCGGGAGCGGCCGAACGGATCTGTTCCATCCCGGCGTCGGTCAGCACCGCGAACGCCCCGCGGGCGTCAGAGCTGCATTCCTGCCTTCGTACCAGGCCCCTGGCCTCCATGCGCGCCACCTGGTGCGAAGCCCGGCTCTTCGACCAGTCGAGCCGCGTCGCTAGATCGGACATGCGGATGCTGTGGTCGGCGGCCTCCGACAGGTGCACGAGGATCTGGTAATCGGCGTAGGAGAGCCCCGAGTCGGCGAGCAGGTCGCTTGCCAGCTGGCTGTGTAGCCGGTCGGTCATGGCGAGCCACCCGCGCCACGCACGGTCCTCGTCAGCGTCGAGCCATCGGGCGGCGGCCATGCCTACAGTCTAGGTAGTTGACAGATCAAATAGCTGTGATAGAGTGGTTGTTGACATATCAACTCAAGCACCGGAGGTATCCGACATGAGCGCAACCCTCGAGACCACCGGCCTGGCCGCCGGCACCTGGAACATCGATCCGGTCCACTCCGAGGTCGGTTTCGTTGTCCGCCACGTCATGGTGAGCAAGGTCAAGGGCGTCTTCTCCAAGTTCGAAGGCGCCATCACCGTCGACGAGGATCCGTTGAAGTCAAAGGTCGAGGCCACGATCGACGCCTCGTCGATCGACACGCGCGAGGCTCAGCGCGACGCCCACCTGCGTTCGTCCGACTTCTTCGACGTCGAGACCCATCCCGAGATCCGCTTCGTCTCGACCTCAGTGGCTCGCGCCGGCGACGACTTCAAGGTCACCGGTGACCTGACCATCCACGGCGTCACCCGCCCGGTCGATTTGGCTCTCGAGCTCAACGGCGTCGGCCCCGACCCGTGGGGTGGCCTGCGCGCCGGCTTCTCGGCCACGACCGAGATCAGCCGGGCCGACTTCGGCATCGTCTTCAACATCCCCCTTGACGGCGGCGGGGTAGTCGTCGGTGACAAGATCAAGATCTACCTGGAGATAGAGGCCGTCCTCGCCAGCTGACCCTTAAAAGAGGTTCGCGCCATTCGCCGGCAACTCTGCGAACCTTCTTTAGTTGCCGTCGTCGCCCGCCCACGGTTGCAACCACCTCGGGTCCACGGTGTCGCCTTCACGGATGAACCGGATGTCGGCCGAGAGCCGCATCGCGTCGGTTCCCGTGTCGAGCGACGCGTGCACCATGTGGGGTGAGTGCGCCGCGACGTCCCCGGCTTTGTAGTCGGCCCACAACCAACGCCGGCCGGTGGTTTCCGCCACCCAGGCGAGGTCGTGGCTCAAAGGTCGGGCGTCGCCGGGGCGGTCGGTGACGGCGCGCAGGGGTGCGAGCTCCGCCGGATCCATACGGTGGCTGCCTTCGAGGTAGACGAGACCGCCCGTGGCCAAGGGGCAGTCGCCCAGGGGGATCCACACCGTGACGAGCTGGTCGCTCCCCTCGTCGAGGTAGGTGTAGTCGGTGTGCGCCCGAGAGGCGCGCCTCGAGGCTCGGTCGAAGTGCCGCACGATCGAGCGGGGGAGGCGCCATGCCGGCCCGTCCAGGGTCGACTCTGCGAGACGCAGCAACTCCGGCTGGGAAGCGAACCGGTCGAATTCCTCGCCCCGTACGAACCCGTGCGCCGGGTGACCTTCGACCCCGTGTGGCGGCAGGCCCGAGGGGGCGCGCCCAGAGAAGACGCCGTCGGCGGCCGTAGACCCCTCGCGCAGGTAGCCGGGGTCGAAGAGCGAGAAGTAGGCCGACCGCATCGCGATAGATCTGGCCGGGTCCAAGAAGCCTGGGAGGTAGAGGTAGCCGTCCTCGAGGTACCGGGCCCTCAACTCGCCGGGGTCGTGCAGCAGGTCGGAGCTGTCGCGCAACGGCGCGAAATGATCGGTGTCGAAGGGAACCGGTGTCCCGTTGGAAGTGAGCGTCGTCGGCATGGCCTTGCCTTGATCGGGAGGTCGGCGGGCCAGACTACGCGCTTGGCCCGGTGCACTCCCGGATCCTGTCGGGGCGGCCCCCACGTCAGCGGTCGTCGAAGGGCGAGCAGATCTGGCAGGGCCGGAAACCGGGCTCGTGGGGCCCCACCGCGCGAAGGTTGTCCTTGTTGGCCACGACCGGGCAGTCCGGACGGTGGATCAGGTTGCCCCGCTCGGTGGCCACCAGCGGAATCGTGGTGGTAGCCGCAGCGGCCGCCGGCTCGGCTCCGCGGCCTGCCGGGCGCGGGGCGGCGTCTTTCTCCGTGGTCTCGTCCGCGACCTTTGAACGTGCGCGGGCACTGCGGCCCCGGGGCGGGGCTATGGCGGCCGCCGAAACCCCGAGCGGCGCCACAGTGTGCTTCCCGTTGGCTCCCGCCCCGAGCTGCGCTTCTATGCGCCCCAGGGCCTGGAGCATCTGCTGGTTCGCGGTCGTCGACGTGCGGATCTGGCGGGTCATCCAGTAACCGAAGTACAAGAAGCCCCCGATGAACACGAGTCCGAGGCCGAGTAGGCCGCCGGAGATGAGGTAGTCGTTCTGCTCGTAGGTGTGGAACGTGTGGGCCGAGCCGTACCAGCCGACGATGATGACGATGATCCCTATCGGCAGCAGGAGGCCTCCCGCCACCAACAAGACCGTCTCTATAGGGAAGGGCCGTCTCCGTCTCGACCGCAGCTTCGCCGCCGCGCCGATCAGCGAGAGGTGACGCGCAGGGACGGACTCTTGACCTGCTCCTTCTTCACGCCCGGGATCGACGGTCGCATTCATGTCCCCTCCTCTAGCGGGCAGTTGCTGGCAGGCGGCAGATCAGGTATGTGGCGCGTCATCCGCACCAATCCTGCGCCGGCGATCGCCGCCAGGATGAGTAGTGACACCAGCAGCCCGGCCTTGACCGGTTTGGACAAGGCCGCCGGCGTGATGGCCCCCAGCGTGCCTCCCGGACCGTTGGAGCGCGACGTGCCCCCCGCCGGGGTGGTCGGCGTGCCTGCGAGCGACGGAGACGACGACCCTGTGGGCAGGGTTGACATGCTCGCGGCGACCCCGGCTGCGGTGGTCGAGCCTCCGAGGTTGCCGAGCACGCCGGTGTCGGTCGGCAAGGATCCAGAGCCGAGGTCCAGCGGGAACGGTGGTGTGGCGATGGCTGTGGCCGTCGCGCGCCCGAGGGTGATCGTGAGGCTGGAGCCGGTGAGGAAACCGGGGAGCGTGCAGAGCACCCCGAGCTGCGAAAGTTGAGACGGCAGGGCGCTGCAGTCGAGGTTCACCGACGCGTCGGAGGGAAGCGCGAGGCTGATCTTCAGTCCGCCGGCCGTTATCTCCTCGGCGGGTGACTGGTTGGTCTCGACAACTGGCAGGGGCGTCATCGTGACGTTGAACGCGGAGATGAACTGGTTGACCTGGGCGGCGGTCGGAGCGGCCAGAGCGTTGGGAAGGTTGGTGCTGACGGGGCCGACGCTGATGCCGTCGGTGCCGACGCTCACCTGGTGACCTTCGATCGTGATCTCTCCGATGTGCGTATAGGCACGCCCGATCGGCGAGGTCCCGTCACTAGAGGCAGTTGCGCTCGACGTGGTCGCTCCCACCGTGATCAGGCCACCGAGGATCGACAAGCTCGAGAACGCACCCGTCGCGGTCGACTGAGCTTCTGTGTCCGTCGTCGTCGCTTGCGAGTTGCCTTGCACTCCCTTCACGTCGAACAGTCCACTCACGCTGAAATCGGATAGCGCCGACTTCGTGCTCGTGCCGTTGCCGTCGGCATGAGAGACCATCTCGGCCGCGCCGCTGGTGTTGCCCTGCGGGTAGGTCGAGTCGGTCGGGCCTGCGGGGTAGAAGGTCTCGGCGCGCATGGGGTCATTGGCCTGCGCCGCCAACGGGGCCAGCTGGTCCGGGAGTCCCAGCTCGCCCGAGAGGGAGCCGAGGTTGCCGGCCGTGCCGCCGGGCCACACGACCGAAGCCAAGCCGTGGCCGAACGGGCCAGTCTCGAAGTCCGAGCTGTCCTCGGGTACGTCGCCCTCGGCGAGTGGATGCGCCCCGGCGAGGCCGGCGGTGTTGTCGATCACGAAGTCGAGGCTGTTGGCGTCCGCCTGGGACGTCCACCCGATCAGCGAGGTGTCGGCATGCGCGGAACCGCTGGGCGCGACAGCCCATACGAGGAACGACGCTGCGGCCAGGCAGACCAGTCGCCCTCCGAGCCGCCTCGAAGCCCGTCCCGGACCCGGGCCCTGCGGCACCGGTTCGTGTCTCCCTCTCATCGGTTCACCTCGCGGGTAGTGCGGAAGTCGGTCACGACGCGGCCCCCAGGTAGGCGCCGGCGACGTCCTGCATGTCGGCCGGTTGCCCGACGTCCTGGACCCTCCCGTGCACGAGCACGGCTGCGTAGTCGGCTATCGCGAGCGCGGTCCGGGCGAACTGCTCCACCAGCAGCACCGTCATCCCGTCGGCCGCTAACTGCCCGAGGACGTCGTAGAGCTCCTTGACGACGAGGGGGGCGAGTCCCATCGAGAGCTCGTCCACCAACAGCAGGGAAGGGTCGGTCACCACAGCCCGGGAGATCGCGAGCATCTGCTGCTGGCCGCCCGACAGCGTCCCCGAGAGCTGCTTGCGCCTCTCTCCCAGAATCGGAAATCTTGTGTACGTCTTGTCCTGCACGTCCGACGCAGAGAGACCCGAGCGGCCGTAGGTCATGATCTTGAGGTTCTCCTCGACCGTCAGGTTCGGGAAGATCCCACGGCCTTCGGGGATGCTGCACACGCCAGCGCGCGCGAGGCTGTCAGCTCCGACGCCGTTGACGTGCTGGCCGGCTATGTGCACACATCCGGCGGACGCCTCGTGGCGCCCGTCTATGACCTTCAACGTGGTCGTCTTGCCGGCGCCGTTGGGGCCGAGCAGGGCGAAGAGAGTGCCGGCAGGCACGAGCAGGTCGACGCCGCGAAGGACTTCGATGCGCCCGTAGGCTGCGCGCATCCCGATGAGCTGGATCGCCGGGGGTATCAACGCAGCGCCTCGAACTCGATGGTCGGGTCGGCGGGATGGCCCTGATCGGGCTCGATGATCTCGTCTCCGGCGCCGAGGTAGGCCTCTTGCACCTTGGGGTTGTTACGGACCTCGTCGGCCGTGCCCTGCGCGATGTGGATGCCGAAGTCGAGCACATGGATCCAGTCGCACACTTCCATGATCAGGTCCATGTCATGCTCGACCAGGAGCACCGCTATACCGTCGCCGGCGAGCTCGCCGAGCCGGCGGCCGAACTCCTCCGATTCGTGGGTGTCGAGACCCGACCCGGGCTCGTCGAGCAGCAAGAGCCGCGGCTGGGCGGCCAGGGCCCGGCCGAGCTCGGTTAGGCGGGCGAGCCCGGTCGGTAGGGTGTTGGCCGGGGCGTCGGCAACCCGGTCCAGCCCGATCCTGTCCACGATCTCGTCGGTCTGCGCGTCGACGTCGAAGCGGGTACGGCTCCAACGCCGGCGGATCTCGGCCGCGACCTGGATGTTCTCGCGGACTGTCAACGAGCCGAAGATCTCCAGCCGCTGGAACGTACGGGCGATGCCCATGCGGGCGCGCCGGTGCACCGGCAGGGACGTGACGTCGCTGCCGTCGATCATGACCCGGCCCTGCGTCGGGGACTGCAGGCCCGTGATGACGTTGAAGATGGTGGTCTTGCCGGCGCCGTTCGGTCCGATCAAGCCGGTCACCTTGCCCGAGTCCGCGTCGATGCTCACGGTGTCGAGCGCGGTCACGCCGCCGAAGCGGACGCTCACGTCAAGCGTCTGCAACAGTGGCATGGCTGACCTCTGCAGGGATGGGTGGAATCGACGACGGACCGAACCTTGGGGACCGGGAGAAAATCTCCCGGAAGCGCTCGCCCGTGCTGGCGATGATCCCCTCGGGACGCAGCACCAGACCCAGCGCGCCGAAGCCCGTCATGAAATAGGTGACCGCAGTGAACCTGGTGGGCAGGTGGATGGCGATCTGTGGAGCGAGTGACAGCGACAGGGCGCCGGCGAGCGCGGCGCCGGGTGTGGAAACGCCCCAGATGTAGACGATGAGCACGATGAACAGGCTCTGGATGTACTGGAAGTTGTCGCTGGTGACCGTGTGCTGGGTCGATCCGTAGAGGGCGCCCCCGAACGTCGCCAAGGCGGTGGCCACCGAGAACAGTGCGATCTTGGTGATCCTGAGGTTGAGGCCAAGGGTCGCGCACGCCGCCTGGCTGTCCTTCGTGGCGTTGAGCAGCCTTCCGAACGGACCCCTACGGATGGCGAGGACACCGGCCGCGAGAATGGCGAATATCGCGGTCATCACGATGAGGTTCGTGCGGTTGTTCTCGAGACTGAGGCCGGGGAGGTGCAGGCGCGGGACGACCAGGTCGCTGCGACCCATGACCGAGTCCTGCAAGAAGAACAGGTAGTAGGCGAGCTGCCCGAACGCCAGCGTCGACAGGGCGAGCTCGAGGCCGCGAAGTCGCAGTGCCGGTAGGGCGACCACCGCGCCCAGAGCGGCGCCGGCGAGTGCCGCTACGAGGAGCCCGACGGGGTTCCCGCCGTGGCCGGTGTGGGCGAAGATCCACGCGCCGAACCCGAAGAACGTGTACTGGGATAGGGAGATCTGCCCGCCGTAGCCCGACAGCAGGACGATCGAGAGTGCGCCGATGCCGAGCGAGACGCCGGCGTTGACGTTGCCTAGAACCGTCCCGTGCAGGAGCGGGGCGATGACGGCTGCGAGGACCACGAGGAGTGCGCCGGTGGTGAGGCTGGCCCGCGCCGATGGCACCCTGGTCGCCTTCGCGACCGGCGCGACCCCGGCACGGAGGCGGACGGCTGGGAGCACGAGGAGGACGATGAAGAGGAACAGCGTCGGCAGCACGGGCCGCAGGTGGAGGAGCCAGCCGCTCAGGTTCACGTAACCGGTCACGTACGCGTCGGCCAACCCCAGGACCATCGCCCCGGCGAAGGTCAGCGGCAGGCTTCGCAGCCGTCCGAGCATCGCCGCCGCGAAGCTGTTGAGGACCAGCAGCGTGAGGTTTAGGACGTCGAGCGCCGACGTGGAAGCCTGCAGTATCCCGGCGAGTGCACCCAGCGCAGCACCGATCATCCATGACAGCGCATTGAGTGATGCCGGCCGGCCGCCGTTGAGCGCCATCAGGGACCGGTCGTCCACCACACCGCGCATCGCGATGCCCAGGCGGGTGTTGTAGAAGAACAGCCGCAGCCCTCCCGCCACCGCCGCTGCCAGGACGATGCTTATGAGCTCCTCATAGCTGACGCGGTTGCCGGCGATGCTGACGTGCCGGTTCGCCCCGAAGAACAGGCTGAGGTTCCTCCCAGTCGTCTGGGGCCAGACCGTGAAGGCAATGCCCATGAGCGCGACGAGGATCGCAAGGGTGACGACGAGCATCAGGCCCGTGTCGTTGATGTTCACGTGTCGTATCAGGACGCGCTGAAGGAGCACCCCGATCGCAGGGGCGATTATCAGCAGGCACAGGCCCAGCGCGAAGGGTGCCGCCCAGTGGTCGCTGACCCGAAGCTGCCAGTAGGTGAACGCCATCACCATGCCGATCGCCCCATGGGCGAAGTTGAACACGCCGCTCGTCGTGTAGGTGACGACGAGTCCCGACGCGGCTATCGCGTAGATGGCTCCGAGCGAGATGCCGGCGATGGTGAGGCCGATGAACTCGTTCATCTACGTCGTCATGCGCTGGTGAGGTAGTAGTTCGGGGTGTTGGCGCAGTCGAACCCGGTCGCCGGCATGCCCGGGGCACGAATGAACTTGCCGTTGGAGACGTCTATGACGATCCAGCAGTACGCAGGTGTCTTCTTCGCCGGGTTGTCGGTCGCCACCATCCCGCCGGCGGTGAACTGCTGGACGGCGCCGAGACCCGAGAGAAGGGCGGCTCGTGTCGGCAGGCCACCGGCGTTGATGCCCTCGACGAAGAGCATTCCCGACATCCAGCCGTACGCGGCGAACAGGTCAGGGGTGGTGTGGTAGAGGGCCTCGTACCACTTGTCGAACAGTGCAACCTGGGGCACTGCCCCCGCGTCCTCGCCTCCGTACAGGGCGACGCTCTGGGTGAGGACCGCGCCGTTCGCTGCCGGCCCCGCGCCGCTGATGAAGGCTGGATCGTAGGCGGGCGCCCCGTAATCGGCGAAGGGGATCTGGTAGCCGATGTTGTAGAGCGACTTCGCCATGTCGGCGTAGACCGAGGCAGTGGCCTGGAACACGATCCCCTGAACGCCGGCCTGCTGCATGGCGCGTGCTTCGGCGTCGAAGTTCGTCTGGGTGGGCTCGATCGCGTCCTCGTGGTAGACGAAGTTGTAACCGATCGACTGCAGCGCCTGGACCTCGGCGAGACCTTCCTGCTCGGCGGTGGAGTTGTTCTCCGTGAAATACGCCATCTTCGTGATCGCCTGCGGGTATCGCTGCTTGAAGTAGATGTAGGGCGCGATGTTCCAGCCCAGCGGCTCCGGTTGCGGCGAGAAGTTGTTCGGCAGGTTGAACCGTTGAGGGCTGAGGGCCTCCCCGATGTCGGGGATGTTGTCCTTCTGCAGAACGGCGGCACCCCCCTGGTCGTCGACCGAGAAGGATCCGACGAAGGCCAGCACCGAGTTCGCGAGCGACTGGGTGGCGGTCGCGTTCTGGCTGGCGTCGAGGTTGTCGTCGGCGGACTTGAGGACCAGCTTTCGGCCGCAAACACCTCCGATGCTGTTCTGGTATGCGGCGAACGCCTGCGTCCCGCGCTGAGCGCCGACGAACAAACCGGGGATCGGGCCGGTCAGGGTGCTGACGTTGCCGACGTCGATTTCACTGGCAGATACTCCCGGATCGTGGCTCGGCGCTCCCGCCGGGCACACCTTCCCGCCGGCCGCTGCCGCCGTCCCGGCGCCCGAAGAAGACGAGCCCCCAGCGGCCCCCGAAGCGGCTTGACCGGTAGGGGTTGACCCTCCCGTCGTCCCGGAGCTGCCGGCGGTCGTCGCAGCCGATCCTGATGAGAGAGCCCCACCCACCGCACTCGCACCGGAGTTCCCGTTGCCCGATCCGACCCCGACGCTGCCGCCACCGGACTGGAGACGGTTCGCCGCTTGCAGCTGCGCCTGGGTGAGGCGCGCCCCGCAGGCGCCTGTCAGGAGCGACAGGCAGGCGACGACGGCGAACGTTGCGTGCTTTCTCATTCCACCTCCAGGGGCACCGGAAGGGCGCGCGAAACGTCGAAATTCACAGTGGTGAGGATTTCGGCGCCGCCGAGCATCATCCCTGCGCAACACGCTCGGCGGCAATGATTGCGGTTCCACCAGTCGGGACATCCCCAGCAGGCGACTACGCTCCGCGGTCGACCACGGAAAACGAGGGGGAATTCGGACATGGCACAGGTCAACACGATCAAGGGACCGGTGGACACCTCGCAGCTCGGCCCCACGTTGATGCACGAGCACGTCTTCGTGCTCCAGCCAGACCTACTGCAGAACTACCCGGACCCTTGGGACGAGAAGGAGCGGGTCGGCGACGCCATCGAGAAACTCCGGCGCCTTGCTGCGCTCGGGATCAAGACGATCGTCGATCCCACCGTGGTCGGCCTCGGGCGCTACATCCCCCGACTCCAGCGGATCAATGACGAAGTCGACATCAACATCGTCGCCGCGACCGGGCTGTACACCTACAACGACATCCCCCACACCTTCCACTACGTCGGTCCCGGCACGATGGTCGGTGGTGACGACCCGATGGTCGACATGTTCGTCCGCGACATCCAGGAGGGGATAGCGGGGACAGGGGTGAAGGCGGCGTTCCTCAAGTGCGCCATCGATGAGCCGGGCCTCACACCAGGAGTTGAGAGGGTGATGCGCGCCGTCGCGAAAGCCCATCGCGCGACGGGTGCTCCAATCACGGTCCACACCTTCGTCGGGAATCAGAGCGGCCTCATCGCACAGAAGGTGTTCTCCGAGGAAGGAGTGGATCTTTCGCGGGTCGTGATCGGCCATAGCGGCGACTCGACCGATCTCGACTACCTGCGCGCCCTCGCCGACGCCGGGTCCTTTCTCGGCATGGATCGCTTTGGTATCGACGTGATTCTCCCCACGTCGGACCGCGTGGCGACGGTGGCGGCTCTGTGCAAGGACGGCTACGCCGACAGGATCGTCCTGGCCCACGACGCGTCGTGCTTCATCGACTGGTTCAACCCGGACATGATCAAGGCGATTGCGCCCAACTGGAACTACGAGCACATCTCCAACGACGTGATCCCGGCGCTGCGCGAGGCAGGGGTCACCGAAGATCAGATCACGACGATGATGGAGGCGAATCCGCGCAACTACTTCGAGAAGGTGAGCGCCTACTGAACCTCGCCGGCAGCGTCTCGTGCCGGGCCGTGGCTGCAGAAGGGTTCAGTCGCTCTGCCTCGGGTTGGCGGCGACCCAGTCCGGCCATGGCGTGGGGGGCGCCCCGCTGATCTGGCCGACGAACTCGCCGAAGTACCAGCGCCGCAGATCGAGTGCATCCGGCGGAGTGGCCAGCGTGAGCAGGTGCTCGCCCGCGAGGCAGTAGCTGTCCGCCGCGTCGAGGGCTTCACCCAGCCGGATGGCCGCCTTCGCCACCGAAGAGGGCATCCGGTACACGAGATCGACGCTCGTGGCTCCGTTTTCGCGCGCCTCCAGCACCTTTGCGTCCTGCTCGAGGGTGGTGCCCGCGAAGTCGCGCTGTATCTCCTCGACCAGGTCCAGAAGTTGGCGTGGCACGTGGGTCCGGGGTCCCTGTTCGCTCGCGGCCGCGATGAGCATGAACTCTCTCAGGAGGTCGTCGAGGTGTTCCTGGGCGCGCTGATGGATCTGAACGGGGAACCCGATGATCGAGACTTCGCAGAGGTCCTCCTCCGAGACGCCCCTCACGCCGTGCTCTGGAAAACTGAGAGGTTCGACAGGCCGGTGCGCGAGGCCGGGCTCGCCGAGGTCTCCTCCATGGCGTCGTCGACGTCGTCATCGATGCTGACCAGATGTCGCATACCGCGTCGTGCCGGACCAGACCGCAACGTGCACCAGACCGTCTTGCCGCCCGGCCACGTCTCCGCGCCCCACTCGTCGGCCAGGGTGGCTACCAGCCGGAGCCCGCGGCCGGTCGTTGCCTGTGCGCTGTGCGACTTGGTCATCGGGCTTCTCGGTGAGCTGTCCGAAACGCGGATCTGAAACACGTCCGACTCGTATATGAGCTCGACCACGAATGGGGTCACCGCGTGTATGACGCAATTCGTCGCAAGCTCACTCACCACCTGGCATGCCTCGAACTCCAGATCCTCCGCTTGCATGTCTATCAGGGCACGGCGAACGAAGCGGCGGGCTTCACCAACGCTGGCGAGGTCAGCCCCGAAACCGGCGCTGGCATGACTCATCACAGGGCAGCGTAGGTCGTGTCACGAAACCTCGCACGGTGCCATTGTCGGGTGGCTGGCGGGGGAGGACTCGAACCTCCAACATCCGGATCCAAAGTCCCGCCCGAGTCGTGAGGTTTAGAACGGTCTGAAGCGTTCTGGCAGGTCAGCGGGGGTGCCGGGAACTACATCGTTGTGGCTAGTTGGGTCCCGAGAGGGTGGCGCGGTGAAGTTCCGTTGACAAATCCGTTGACAAGACGCAAGCGGGGGGCAAGGTTGCACTAGGAACGTGATGGCGCATTCTTTCCAAACCCCCTGAGAGAGGTAGCCCCTCCAAAAAAGCGCGGAACCCCAGGGAGGGGGTGCCTCGTGTGCACGGGCCACGCGGCACTCCCCCTCCCCCTGCCCTCAGGCCGGGGTTTTACTGCCCGTCGCGCATCTGAGGCAAAGCTTCAGCGACCGCAGGAGCAGACCCGAGTTTCTGGTTCATTGCGATCAGCTCCTTCCAGATCAACTGGAGCAAGTATCCATTCGCCAGGTCGGCAGCCGCAGTCGCCATCGTCGCATGGCGCGTCTCGGCATCCAATCGGCCGCCCTTCCCCGCTCGCTGAAGTTGGTCAATAGCTTGCGCTCGGTACTCGTCGATAAGTTGGGCGGTCGTCTTTGGCGGTGCCGGCGCCGGCACCGCCTTCTTCCCGAATGGCATGGCTTACCTCCGTTGCGGATGCTTCCCGCCGAGTCTCGCGCGCTCACTACGCTGCGCGTCTCCCGGCCCGGATCGCTCGACGCTCCCGTTGGGTGAGCCCGGCCCATATCCCGTCCAAGTCCGCTCCTTGCTCAAGGGGACCAGCTACAGGGTGACCCGAATAGGACCCAAAGGCAATCTCCTCTAACCCGGCGCGTCCTCGTCTGATTCGGCGAGAAGTTCGGCCGAGTAGAGGAGGTACTTCCCATCCTCCGGATCGGTCGTCGCGGGAATGCCTAGCGTCTTGTTGACGCTCTGCATCTTGCCGTTCTTGCGGTGGACGCTTGATCTAACCCTTGTGGCCCCTGCGGCCGAGCAGTTGTCAAGCACCTGGCGCTTCAGGTCCGTCGCTATCCCGTTGTTTTGCTTAGGGACGGCTACACCGATCGAGTAGATGACACCGAACCCCTGGTCGTCGCGGTACGTATAGACAACGACGCCAATGATGCTTCCATCCTCTACGGCGACAAGACAGTCAAGGGTTTCGTCCGCGCCGAGATCGTCGACCGCCTCATGCAGAACGGTCTGCGCATGCATCGCGTACGACCCCGAGCGCGACTTGGCGCAGCGAAAGGCCTTGATCTCCTCGACGTCCGCAGGACTCCACCTGCGGATCTCCCAAACGGGCCGCGCCAGGCGTTCAGATGGCCCGGGACGGGTGCGTATACACCGGGCTGGTGGCGGCGAGCAGGGCCTCGATCGCGGCAAGCTGAGCGGCGCTCAGCGGCGCGCCCTTGCCCAACTTTCCGTCCTTCGACCTGCCCAAGGCCCTCACCTCCGCACTATCGGTTGTCTGCCTGTTGTCACTTTAAATGATGTGTTCCCAATACAGAAGGCCCGGAAGTCCATTTCTTTCATCGTTTCTTCTGTTCGTTTCTATCTCTATCATAGATGGCGTACCGGGGGGATTGACCTTAGCCCGGATGGCACCGATCGGCCTCGGGCGACTTCTCGCTCTTCTCTTAGGCGGCGCGCCGGTCGGCCCTGATCTGCCGCCGCTCCCGTTCGTCCAGACCGCCCCAGACACCCGCAAGCTCCGCTCCCTGTTCCGGGCTCCACGCGCGGCACTGCGAGTACGAGACGCGGATGATCGCTCAAGGCGAACCGAAACCTAAGAGCTAGGAGGCGCGTCCCCCGGCTTGTACTGCGTGTACTCAGACGATCCGCAACCAGGACAGCGGGCGTTGCTCAGAACACGCTCCTGCTGGCCCTGAAGGGCCATTGACTGCATCGAATAGCGCTCCCGCTGCTTGCCGATGGCGAAGAGCGAGGCCCGGCCCATCGCCTTCACCTGGGAGCCCCTTGGCGCCTTCTCGGTCGCCCATTCCTTTGGCAGTAGCCACCGGTTGCCGCAGTTGTTGCAGATCCTCGTGTAGTCCTTGGCTGCCATACCGGCCCTCCCCCGTCGCCCCGCTGGCCCCGTCCGGGAGCCTACGCCGCGCGCGAGCGTCGTTTTAGGGCCGAAGGACCCTACCGGCGTAACGGCGCGAAGCCGACAATAAGGAAGTGGAACAACTATCGCTTAACGATGTTCGCTTCTTGCTCGACGAGATGGCGGAGTGGCGGGTGCTCATCCCCTTCGACGCGGCGGAGCTAGTCCGATATCAACGCCTCTGCGAACTTGAGCAGGAGATGATCCACGCTCAGTCAAGGTGACCCAGGGTGAGCCGTACACGTCGACCGACTGTCGTATCGGGGACCACACGAGCTGCCAGGAGAGGCGGATCGCCCCGCACTGCGCCTGCCCTTGCCACCCCGAGGAACCAACGAAGTCTCGCTAGGCCGGTCGGTCGGTCGAGCCGATTCGGTTAGCAGCGCTAACTGGCGGCGGTCCGGGCCCACCCGTAACGTCCACTCCGCGGGGACGCGCCCGGCTACCAAATCTCACCACCTGGAAGGAACGTGATGGCGCATTCTTTCCAAACCCCCTGAGAGAGGTAGCCCCTCCAAAAGCGCGAACTCCACGGAGGGGCGTGCCTTGTGCTTCGTCCACTCGGCACGCCCCTCCCTCCACTGAGATGTCTCCCGGCCGGCGTTGGCAGACGGTCGACTAGTCGGGCGGTAGCCGGCCGGTCTCGCGCGCCCATGCCTCCACGTCCCGCCAGTCCCACACGAGCCCGGCTCTCAGCCGCGCGACCGGCTGGGGGAAGTCGTCATAGCGAGCGATCCAGTCGTGCACGAGAGAGGCGTGACGGGCCCCCAGGCGCTCCGCTATCTCGGATGCCCCTACAAGTTGGTCGGCAGGCACTTCCTTAGCCCCCACGAGTCGGGGAACGTAGCCGAGCGGTTCCCGAAGATTGGTTATTGCGGGCGACCACCCGCAGGGCTTATGGTACGTCTTGCGAGGGACCACTCGCAACGGGTCCGGGGGATTCTGGGGGCCCTTCCCGTACAACCAGAGGGAAAGGGGAAACATGACCATTCAGGAAGCACGGGTTCCGCTTAGGACCCCGGCGAACGAAACGATCACAGTCGGAGAGTTGCTCGACACCATCGCCCGGGCGACAGGACTCCACGCCCAAATCCTCGACCCGGCACTCGCAGACGTAAGGCTCTACGCCCGGACGCAGACCGGGGACTACGTGGACCACGCGTACCTCGATGTCGCCGGGGTCGACGACTCGGGCTATCTGGTGTTCGGCCTTCAGGGCGAGTGCGGCCTGGCTGTGGTCAGTGTCCCGTCTGGCTCAGAGGGCATCGTTGCGATCCTGGAGGACGCGAGGAACGCCTACGGGACGGACGAGGCGTCGTGAGCGCCGCGACAGCCGATATCGACGTCGCGGCAAAGGAGTCGATCCGCGTCGGGGAGTTGCTCGACACGATCGCTGAGGCGACCGGACTGCGGGCCGATGACCCAGGGCTGCTCAAGGTCCGCTTGCATGTAGTCGACCAGTTCGGCCGCTTCGCCGACCTTGAGTTCGACAGGATGCTGCTGTCCGAATGGGATCAGGACCGCGACCCGGACATCGTGTTCCTCGCGACCCGCGAAAGCGATTACGGGCCGATGGTCGCCATCCCGGCCGGCACCGAGGGCATCGCCGACATCCTGTGGGATGCGCACGAGGCCGCGTGGAGCGACGGCCGCGAGTGGGGCAAGCGATGAGCGCCGCCGACCGCATCACGGCCCTAGAGGCTGAGGTAGCCGAACTGAGGGCGTTCGTGCCAATGCTGGCCCGGATGGCCTTCTACGAGGCGCTGAACGGGGTGTCGATCCCGGACGCTGTCCGTGCGGTCAACGACTGCTGCGAGCAGGGTGTCATCCCGGAGAGCCGCCGGTCCGCGGACGAACCGCTCCCCGCTGCCGCTCAGGTTCTCCATGACGCCTACGACAGACGCGAACGGACCCAGCGCGCGAGGAGGGCGTCATGAGCACCACCAGCGCCGCCTTCGACGTGGACCTCGCGGACATCAAGAGGCAGGCCCTACCGGCCGTCGAGGAGCTACTCCGGTTCTCGGCGTGTCTGCCTGGGATCCTCCGCCTGCACGACTACCTGGACGCCGAGGTGATGGCCCTCTCCGGCGACCCCGAAGCAGGTGAGGCCTACGAGAGTGTCCGGGACCGGTCCGGGGTCACCGCCGTTCGGCACATGCTGATGCACATTGCCGGCTCAATCGAGGAGATGTTCGACGGGACCGGCTTCTGCACTATCGACAACGCGGGTGATCGTGCCGCTTTGATCGCCGGGCTCAACCTGCCGGCCCCGGTGCGGGCGGAACTGACCGAGGATTCGAGGGCCTTCCCGTTGCGCGCAGCAGACGACAGCGACGAGGATCCCGCCCTTGGGCCGGTTCGCAAGGCGTTCGACCTCCTGCGTGAGGCAGAGGCACAGCTCCTCCTCGCCTCCGTCCGTCTGGAGGTGCCACCCGATGACGCCTCGTAACCCGCAACCGTCGCGGCCGCTCACGGTCACTGTGCTCGACCCGAAAGCCATCGCCCGCATCGAGCGGCTGACGAAGCTCCTGCTCCCCCGGGGGTGGCCCGCGCTAACCCAACCGAACCTAACACCAAACGAGGCGCCCCGCTCTTACCGGCGGGGCGTTTCCGCGTTCAGAGCGGCTGAACGATTAGCAAAGGGTCGTTGAAGTCAACGGTCCCGCTCGCCGTCTTGTACCCCATCGTGAACGTGTGAGAACCGGCCGGGATTCCCGTCCAAAAGTTGGAGTTCCCGGCGAACACTTGAGCCCCGGACGTGGCCGAGCACGACATCAGGTAAAAGTCATACCAAGTGCCTCCGTCGAGTTGCACCCCCACGACCCCTTCGACGTTCGCCCCTCCGGTCGCGATATCTGCGTGCACCTGGACGAGCGCGGTGGTCGACGGGCCGATCACCGCTGTGATCGTGTTCGTCCCACCGAAGGCAGTGTAGGCGGTGTTCGTCGCACCGGTCACGCCGGTCGGCGCGATGCCGATGAAGCCGCCGACCTGCTGAAGAGTACCCGGAGTGCTGCCGGTCGACGGAGCGACACCTAACCCGTAGATCGCCGGTGATGTGTTCAGTTCTCCGAGGCGAGCCTCCTCGTTTCCCGCGGTGTCGTAAACATGGAGACCCTGGTAGTCGATCTCCAAGCGCAGCACGCCCGAAGCCGGATCGAAGAACTTGAGTGCCACGTTCCCCGCGGCGTCCTCGCCGAAGAACGCCAACTGGCCTCCGGGGTTCGGCGCCACCAACTGCATGCCATATTCGGCAGGGTTCGACCCTGGGATCAAACCGAAGTTCATGATCGGGAGACCGTTGCCGTTCGACAACGTCATCTGCTGCTGCGTTTCGAGTGCACGAATGCGTTGAGCGAGCCCGCGGATGATCGCGCCGAGGCTGCCGTCGCCATAAACACCTGGCATTTGTCAGAACTCCTTTTCAGTGGCGAAGCTGGCCGCTTCGCCTGCTAGACGGTCGATGACGTTGGCGACCGGTTCCATTTTCAGGTCGCTCAGCGCGAACGCGTACGAGGCGGCGACAGTGGCCAGGGCCGTGATCGTCTCGCGGGCGTCGTCGCCTCTCAGGATCTCGTCGGCAAGTGCCATGACACCGTTCATGTCGTCCGCGACAACGAGGGCGACCATCGCGGCGGCCGCCGCGTAGCCGGCGCCCTCGTGGTGGTTCGTGCTCACAATGCAACTCCTTCGCTTTCTGTTCGGCGGCCTATGTCGGCGCGCATCATGTCCACGAACGCGGCGGCCGGGCCGGCGCCGCGCTCCGCTCCCCACACGCCCAACGCCAACGCCGTAACAAGGTCGTCGTGCGCGCCGCGCCCCTCGTACTTCGGGCGGCCAGTGGCCGACATCTCGTAACTGAACGCGCGCATCTCCTTGCCCAACTCTTTCGCCAACGTCAGGTCTGGCGCGGCGTGAAGCCGGCGGGTCGACAGGGCGACTTCCAAGCATCCGACAAGGTCGGTTTTCGGCACGGCGAAGTCCTGACCGTTCCTCGTCACCGTGGCGCCGGGAGTGATCGTGACACCGTTGACCGGGAACGGGCAGCCCTGGCGGAGCAGGTCGAGGACAGGGCGGCCCACGCCGGTAGCGTCGACGAACAACACTGGCCTTTCGTCGCAGTCCAAGGTCTCGGCGAACGCCGTGATCATCTCCGCCTGCTGCGGGTATGGGATCCCGGGCCGCAACCGGTCCAAGGCGATCAGATCGTGCTCTAGGGGCCGACGTTTGCGGCCCTTGGCGTTCTCGACCGGTTCCCCACGCCACGACGCCACAGCGGCGAGAGCGGTACGGTCCCGGGCCTGGGCGAGGTCGATTCCGATCGACAAGCTCATGGTCTTGTCGCCCCGCAACCGAACGCACAGAAGTGCGGTGGTTCTGGGCGCCAACGGTGCTGACAGAGCTTCTGCTCACGTTCACGCATCCGCTCACCACGGCCCTGAGCCGCCTGCAGGCTCCGCACATGGCGCCGGAAGGCACGCATGCCGGGATCGACTGGCTGGGCCGGCCGGGGGGCAGCAGGGGCCGCTGGGTGCGCTCTGGCCGCGAACAGGGCGGCCACGTCGGCGTCTCGGAACGCTGCGCCGGCCGAATCAATGAACGAGCACATGTACTCCGCGGAGAACGCGGCCTCACCTAGCCGTTCCCGTTCCTCGTCCAGGAACTCGGGGGCGATGCGCGGGCATTCCGTCGCCGGGATGGTGACGTGCTCCCAACGGTCGGAAAGGGTCGCCTCGTACCACCAGCCGCGCCTGCCCGCGGGGGTCGACATGGCGACAAGGCGGCCACCCGAAACGGCGAGCATCGGGGAGACGGACTGATACAGGGCGTCAGGGACGTAGGCGGCCTCGTCCACGAGCAGAAGGTCGACGGTGTAACCGCGGATGCCGCCCTCGGATGCTGGGAGCGAAATGACCCGGCTGCCGTTCTCCAAGCGCAACATGTGAACGTTCTCCTGGAGCGCGTCGACCGGCTTGCCGAGCAACCGGTAGAAAGCCGTGATCTTCAGGAAAAGCTCGTTCGACTGGCGCTCCGAGGGACTGACGATCAGCACCGTGGCATTCGGCTTGAACAACGCCGCGTGCAGTGCAGCAATAGACGTGACAGTCGACTTTCCTACCTGGCGCGAACAGTTGAGATGCATCCGGGGCGCGGTCGAGCGCAGCACCCGGGCTTGCCAAGGGTCGGGGGAGAACTTGAGTTGTTTCGCGAGCCGTACCGGGTCGGCTGCGCCGGCGAGCCACGCCGTCAACTTGCTCATGATGAGGGGTCTCCTTCGGGTAGTGCGTCGATGGCGTCGAGCGCGTCAGCGATCGCGATCCGCGCGTCCGGGTAGCGTTCCGTGGCCCCAAGGATCGCGGCCACCGCCTGCGCGAACTCCGGCGTGGTAAGGACATTCACCGTTGTGAACGTCGGGCGCTCGTCCAGTTCACCGCGTAGTCGGGCGATCAGCTCCAAGCTCTGCCTGATCTCGCGCGCGACGTTGCTGCCACCGGTCAGCGCGCCCTTCTCCTCAGCGAGTGTCAGCAGACTTTCGAGACGGCCAACGAGCGATTCGACGCGGTCCACGACCGAATCGAACGCCTGACGCGCAGAGTCGGTCCCGAACCGTTCGACAGCGACCTTCGCCAACGCCGGCGAAAGATGGTTCGACTTGTGACGGCGGAGGGCGTCCTCGCTAAGCCGGTGCCTGCGTGCGATCGCGGCAGGGCTCTCACCGCCGGCCAGTTCGCTGTCGACGCGGTCACGGGCGGGCAACGTACACACGGTGCAGGTGCGGGCCACCTAGAACGGCTCCTCTTCGACCGGCGTCGGGGCGCGGCGTTCGACCCGCTGCACTTCGACAGCGGCGAACCTCAGGTCCGGTCCGATCCCGTCGGCGACGATCTTCTTGGTGCTTCGTTCGACGCCGTCCCGGTCTTTCCAGTGTTCGACCTCGCCCTTGCCGACGACCACGACCCGGTCACCCTTCTGCAACGACCGGGCGACGTGCTCCGCGAGGGTGCCGAACGCGACGACCTCGTAGAAGACCGTCTCGGCCTCGGGCTCGCCCTTCGGGACGTGCGGTCGGTGGGCAAGACCGACGCGTGCAAACGCGGTACCGGTCTTGCCGAACCGCAGTTCAGGGTGGCTACTGAGGTTGCCGATCCTCGCCACCGGTGTCGCGGTATCCGGGGCCGTCACGAGACGATCCGCCTCTTCCACATCGCGAAGGACGTGGTGCCGCCCTGGTTGCGGTAGTGACGGAACCCGACCTGTAGCGCCGTGGTGACGTCGTCAGCGACCGCTAGGGCGTCGCGGGTCCGCTTCAGGGACTTTCGAACCGCTCGGCCCTCAATCGCGGCCGGCGAAGTTAGCGCGGCGGCCTTCTTTGCCCGGCGAAGCTGCTTAACGGCCTTCTTGGCCTGCTTGTCGCGTGCCCGGGCGCGGTCAGTGGCGGTGACCTTGACAAGTCGGTCCTGCGCTGATTGCAGGTCGGCTCGAAGCGTCTTGAGAACGTCGGGGTCGGCCTCCTGCGCGTCCCTCCATCGCCGATAGGCGTCGAGCAACGGGCTGGAAGTGTCCATGCCGCTCTTTACGGCGTTGATCCTCGACGTGTCGCCGATGGTCATGCGGTCGCGGCCGATCGTGGACGCTCCGCCGGAGATGTCGACACCGCGAAGGGTGCCGGCGATGCGCTCCGCTCGCTGATCGGGATGCGAAGGATCCGGGCGGGCCATCAGATACCCCCAACCGCGGGGTCGCTGCCGAGCGGGCCGGCGGGCGACGTGGACCCGTCGAACAGTTTCGTCACACCCGGCGGGAGATCCCGGCCCGACTTTCCGGCCCGACCGTTCTCCGCGAGGACCATTCGCATCGAGCCGAGTTCGCGGCGAGCTTCGCGAAGCTCCCACCCGCCGGCGTCACCGGCCTTGACGGCCTTCTCGAGCCGGGCGACCTTGCGCTCCAAGGGCTCGATTGCGGCACGGATCGCGGCGCGAGGGCCGGTTTCGGCGAAGGCGGACTTGATAACGGAGTCTTGAGACATGGGTTCTTCCTTTGGCGTGAGGGCCGCGGTGATCCACGGCCTCGGGGTGGGTTGGCTCCGGACCTCGTCGACGGTCGGGTCGGCGAGAGACTTGGTCAGAAGAAGCGGGAAGGACTCGGGCATCACGCGCGTCCCGTCAGGTGCGGTGAGAACTGGGGCCCGAGCGCGTGGGCCGCGGCTTGGCGCAGAGGCTCCACCAGGTCCCGGCAGGCGTTCACCCGGATCTGCGCGGCGATAGCAGCCTCCGCGTCGCCGGCCACGAACGCGCCGTGCCGGTCACCTTCAGCGCGCCGCTGGGCATCCAGGATCGCCGCGTGGAGACCGGTCCAGAAGTCCCGGTCGGCCGCCTTCTGTTTCCTGGCCTCCTCGGCACGGGCATGAAGCTCCTTCTGCCCTTCGATCGAGCGCCGTTGCCGGTCCTCTTCGGCACGTTGCCGAGCCTGGACGTTCGCGGGAAGCTCGGTCGGCTGCACGCGACGCTCCTCCCGGTACTCGATCAGCGGATGGCGGCGATTAGTTCCCCACGTGGGCATTAGATGGTTCCTTTCTGTGACACCGCGGCGATCGCAGTCACGTCGCGGCGCTTCGACGCATCCGACTGCAATCGACGACGACGGCGCGCCGCACGCGACAACGGACGTTGACCCGTGGACGCCGGCTTTCGATGCGAATGTGACCGGGCCAAGATGAACTCTCCTTGTGCTTCGTGGATTGCGAAAATGGGTCCAGCCGGGGACGGGGTGCCGAGCTGAGACACACCCGCCCGCGGCCGGACCAGAACGCGCTGGGGGATCGTCGGCCGGAGATAGTGGCCTCCTCGCCCATCGGCGCGGCACACGGCTGATGAAGACCGCGGCGTTGTCCGTTGACGCACTGAAAGAAAGAGGGGTTGCTCGGCCGGCGTCGGGTGGAGTTAAGACCCGAGCACCGGCCCGCCCCCGAAAGGGCGAACGACGGCTGACAAGACCGTCGCGAGCGGCCCGGGTAACGCGGCCGGCAGTGGGAGGGCGACCGCGCACCCAGGGAAGTTGTGATGTTGCGATTGGCCCAGCGACCAAGCGACCACCAGGGCAGAAGTCGAAGGGACCTGAAGTGCCCTTTGTCCCCCCTTGCCCGAAACGCAGGTTTGGGGGTGATAACGCCGGGATAGCGCTGCCGATATCGCGGCGCGTGATCGGGTCGGCTGATCGGCGTGACCAGGCCCGCTTCAGCCGACCATCCGTGCGTTGACATCGCATTGACACGGTGCCCCTGACCTGCTCTTTTGCGGCCGTCACTTGATGTGCAGTCAAGAGGTCGGGACTGCCGGGCACCATCGGCGCGGTGGGGTAGCGCGCGCGGGGCTGGGCGACCCTCCCTCCGAGATGGCACGAGCGCCGCGCTGGAGCGGGACCCCCTGTTCTCATCGGCTCTGTCCTGGGGTGTCGATGTCGTTGGAGTCGACACCGTGCTCTGATCATTCATGGCTGGCTCCTGTTGGCGCGGGTGCCGGGAGACTCCACCGACTGCTCCGACTGCGCCGACTGGGGTTCGCTTTGTCCAGTGGGTGCAGTCAGCGCTGTTAGAGCACTCTCCCCATGGCTGCTCCGACTGGGCTGCTCCGACTGTGAGAGGTCGACCAGGATGCGGTCCACGTCGTCGGGGGTGAGGGTTGGTGCGGACCAGTAGGTGCGCCTGGGGAAGCCGTGTGCGGTGGCGCCAGCACCGATCTTCTGTCGGGCACGTTTGAGGGCGTCAATGCCGTGGCCATCAGCCTTGCCGGCGTCCTTGATCTCCTTCGACGATGCGACCTTGTGCATGGTGAGGAAGTCGGAGAGCCATGCGGCTGCCTCCTGGGTCGCGCTGCGGCTGTCGTTGGACTCTGCTGCGGTGCGGAGCACGTCGTCGATGCTGCGGGAGGTCTCGCCGCGCCAGACGAGCCGTGCCGTCCAAACCTGGCCCTCGTCTGTCTCGGCCACGACGGCGCCTTCGATGGTGAAGGTGAGGCTCGGCAGGTCGGTTCGCCCGAGGTTGTTCTTCGGCTGGCCGAGAATCCTGACCTGTTCGCTCTCGGGGTCGACGGTTACGAACAGGACCGCGCGAGCGACAGCAGCGAACGCGCGTGACGCCATGAGCATGGTGAGCGGGTCCGTCGTGGTGGACTTGTTCAGGTGGATCAGCCCGAGCAGCGCGATCTGGCATCGGTCGGCGAGCGCGACCAACGGCTCGAGTGCCTGGCGGACGTCGGCGTCTTTGTGTGTGTCGAGGTTGGCGTCGAGGCGGCTCATCAGTGGGTCGAGCAGCACCATCGCAGCGTCAGCTTCGGTGATCAGCTTGCGGAGCTCGCCGAGGTCACCGGGAAGGTTGAGCGAACCGTGAAAGCCGGCCGAGGTGGTCACGTCGACCCGGTAAATCCGGTCCAGGTCGGCACCTGCGGCCATCAACCTGGGGACGATGGTGTGCTCCCACGAGTCCTCGGTCGCGGCCACGACCACCGATCTCGGGTCGCCGAAATAGGCGCCGGTCAGCCTCCCACGGGTTATGTCGGCCGCGATCTGATAGCAGACAGTGGACTTGCCGATACCCTCGCGGCCGCCCATCAGCGCGAGCGTCCCGAGCGCGACCCTGCCGTCCCACAGCCAGCGGACCGGGCGCACCTTGATCGAAGACGCCGGCGTCAGCGTCAGGGCGCGGTGACCGTCCTCACCGAACGCGGCTGGCTCGTTTGGGATGGACCGGGAACCTGCCGGCAACTCAAGCCGTTCGATCGCGCTCACGACGCCACTCCCACCAGCCGGCGGAGATCCGGGGCGAGATCGGCGACGACTTGCTCAAGGGGTTCGCCTTCGCCCAGACGGTTGAACAGATCGCGGGCCGCCGTCATCGCGCGTCTTGCGTCCGCGGCCCGTCTAACCCGGCCGGCGAGGGTACCGTTCGTGTCCCATTGCAGCGGCCGGTCGTCGACAATGCGACGAACCTGGTCGACCGCAACGCCAGCTAGCTCGGCGGCGCGAGCAATCCGGGCTTCACGCGTGTCGAGATCCGTGCCGGGCAGATCGAGCCGTCCGCACGCCTCGAAAAGTCGGCGGAGGTCTGGACGGTAAAAGTCGTCGGCGGCGACGCGCGACGCGGCCATCTGGTAGCCGCGCTCACTGTCGACGCAGCAGCCGCTCACGCCCTCCTCGGCCGTCGCGTCCTCGGGGATGTGGAGATCGGCGCCCATCAGGCGACGGCCTCGCCGTGCTCATGTGCGACCGACGCCCACAGTGCGCAACGCCCGGCTACGCGTTCAAGCGAGACGATCAGGGCCGGATCCGCCGGGCAGCGCCCGTCCGCGCAGGCTGCGAGCACTCGTTGAAGGGCCTGCGCCCGAAGAAGCGCTTCGCGGGCGGAGTCGGTCATGCAGACTCCTGCGAGTCCATTCCGAGGGCCCGGTCCACCAGAGCCCGCGGCCACACGAGACGCCGGCCGATACGGATGGGCTCGAAGGGGCAGGTTCCGTTGCGGACGGCCTCGTAGATGCTCCAGGCCGAGACACCCAGTAGTTCGCTCAACTGCTCGGCGGTGTAGGTCGCTGAGGGCATCAGCGGGCCCCGAACTTCTCGAAGCCGCCTCCGCAACCCCGGTGGATAAGCCGGCGGTGGCGCCGCATCGCCGGGAGAGTCACCCGGTCGACGCCACGTACCCGATCACACGTGCCCACGGCCCCGCACGTGGCGCACTGAACCAGCCAGGTCCCCTCTGTCCCGGCCTCAGGTCTCATGTTGGGCGCCCCACTCAGCAGGGAGCCTCCGGTGGGCGTGGCCCTCAATCGCCGCCTCCATGATCAACACCGGCCAAGTCCGCCAGTTCGTAGATCAACTCCGCATATCGAATGGCCGCGTCGCCGCGCGGCACCCGTTTGCTGTGCTCCCACCGCCACAACGTGGACGGTGCGACCCCAACGGCCGCTGCGGCCTCCGGAATGGTTAGCCCTGCTGCGGCCCGAATGCGGGGCCCGTGGCTGCGAGCGAGGCTCCGGGCTGCTGCCACTACTATCGCATCGGAAGCGTTCATTAAGCCAACACGCTACCCGGGTCGTGCCAAGTGCAAAGGCACGAGAAAGGCTTTCTCAGGGGCGAAGAGCGTTTTATTCGGAGCTGTCTCAACTCTTGACTTAAGCCATAACCGCAAGGTGGGGATTGAGGTCTTCCGACCGGGGACGGCTCTCTTCTGCTCCCGGTCGGGGCCCCAGGCGAGAGACGTCTGCCGATTAGCTGTTGTAATAGTGAACACGCTGTGGCAAGATGTTGGCACATGGCTGATCACGTCACGTTCGAGCAAGCGGTGGGAGCGAACGTCTCCCGGCTGCGAATCGCCGCAGGGAAGACTCAGGGCCAGGTGGCCGACCACCTAGCGATGCGCGGGCTTAGCTGGCGGCGCAGCACCGTCGCTCAGGTCGAGACGGCGCGTCGGCAGATAGGGCTCGCCGAGGCTCTCGCTTTGGCGGATGTACTCGACGTCCCGCTTGTGGAACTCCTGCGAACGCAAACGCCGGTCCGGGTCGATCTCGGGCAGTGGCACCCGAAGTTCCTCGTGGCGGCGCTAGAGGGAACCACCGGCGACCTTCTCGCAATCGAGTCCTACACATCCCCCAGCCGCGAGAAGATGTACTCGCAGATTCACGTCGTCCTCGGTGCGCTGAACTCCGCGGATCAGCGACACGCCGACCGCTGGCCAGGACGGTACCGCGAGCGAGACCTCGGGGCTGCGACCCCCTTTGAGTATGCGACCGCTCGGCGCATCGAATCCCAGGTTCGGCTCGGGGTCCGTGCCCCGGACGTGGTGGCCGCCGCCGACACGCTGTGGAGGCACTCACTCACCGAAGAGCGCGACCGACGGGTAAAGCGCCGCGCGAACGCGAAGGCATCCCCGCGGACCCTTCAAGCCGTTCGCGGGCTTGTCATGCGTGAACTCGACAAAGAACTCGAAGCCGCCATCGAGGAAGCAGCCAACCGTGCGGCCGTCGAGCCGGCACCGAAACCCAAGCGAGGGGCGCAACGCCCCGGAAAGGGCAACCGATGAAGGGAAGCACTCGCAAACGTGGCAGCACGTGGACGGCGTATTGGTTCACGACCGACCCGGCGACGGGGGAGCGCAAGCAGCACACCCGGGGTGGCTTCCGGACGCAGAAGCTCGCCCAGGGCCACCTGAACGGGATCCTGGAGAAGGTCGAGACCGGGGCGTGGAAGCCCGATCAGAAGCTCACCGTCGGGCAACTGCTGACCGAGCATTGGCTGCCGGCCATCAGGACCGAGGGACACCGACCCGCGACGGTCGAGCAGTACGAGTCCGTGGTCGAGCACTGGATCGTGCCGCACATCGGGGCCAAGGTCGTGTCCACCCTCACGCCGTCCGACGCGCAGGGCTACGTCGAGCGGATCCGGACCACCAAGACCGCTTCGGGACGCAAGGGGCTGTCGGCCCGGAGTGCCCAACTGTCGGTCGGGATCCTCAAGGCCGCTACCGCGTGGGCCCTGACGGCCGGGCTTCTCGGACGGGACCCTCTGTCCGGCGTGAAGCGCCCGAAGGTGACCCGCAAGCCCGTCTCTGCCTGGTCGACCGACGAGGCCCGCAGATTCCTCGCGGCGACCAAGGACAGCCGCCACGCGTGGGCGTGGGCTCTTCTCCTGAGCCGTGGTCTGCGCCGGGGTGAGCTTTGCGGGCTGCGTTGGGACGCTGTCGACGTGGAGGGCGGCTCCATCCGGATCACCCGGACCAGGATCCTCATCGACGGCAAGGTCGCCGACTCGATCCCCAAGACGCTCTCGGGCCTCCGGTCGGTCCCGATCGACTCCTACCTCGTGGCACTCCTGAAAGCCCACAAGGCCCGCCAAGCGGCCGAGCAGCTCGCTGCCGGCGAGGCGTACGAGGATGAGGGCTGGCTGTTCGCCGACGAACTCGGCAAGCCCTACTACCCCTCCAGCCTGTCCGTATGGTTCGAGGAGGAGCGGGCCAAGGCGAAGCTCCCGAAGATCCCGCTCCACGGCACAAGGCACACGGCCGCGAGCCTCATGCTCGCCGACCGAGTACCCGTCCGGGTCGTCTCCGAGATGCTGGGCCACTCGGACCCGAACATCACCTTGAGCGTCTACGCGCACGTGATCCCGGGGATGGCGGAGACGGCCGGGGCCAGCCTGTCCGCGTCGCTCCTCGGGGTCGATGTTGACAAAGCGTTGACAAGCCCCGAATCCGGGGACCCTGCCGAGGGGGTCATAGTGCCTCTGACCAGGGCCGTTGTGGCTGGCGGGGGAGGACTCGAACCTCCAACATCCGGATCCAAAGTCCGGTGTTCTGCCAATTGAACTACCCGCCACCGCGGGCTAACAGCGTCGCACATATCGTCCTGGCGGGGCGCCTGGGGATCGGTCGGCGCGCACCCTGGGAACCTCCGCGCAAAAGCCCCCGTGCCGACCGGTGGATCGACACGGGGGCTTCTGAATCCCGCCCCTGGAGGTGGGATCAGGCGGTCACTGGGCGGTTGGCCTTGACCCTCGCAGGGGGGAACTCTTCCTGCGGGCTGACCGTGCGCAGGTGCCAGAATCCAAGCCCCGACAGGATCAGCATCACACCCGCCAGGACGAACGATGCGATCGAGGCGATGAGGGCGATCTGGCCCATCATCCAGAACGCGTAGGCCTCGAGCAGCAGGCCTCTGAGGGTCGTGCCCTGGAACACGGTCTGCACCTCGGCTTTGAGGGTGGCGTTGTTCGGGTCGGCGCGAGAAGCGTCGCTCACCTTGGAGTACACGCCGCCGTATTGCATCTCGCTCAGGTGGACGCCGATGAAGTGGTCAGCGTAGGCCTTGGCCTGCGGACCGGTTGTCAGCTGCTGCCCTGCGTACTGGTTGAGGTAGGGCCCGATCCTCGGGCTGGCCAGTGCCGAGTTTCCCTTTGCCGGGAAGCTGATCTGCTGCTGTACCAGCTGGCTGTGCACGTTCGAGTCGGCGAAGTTGTGGCCCCACATCAGGAGGCTGCCGGCGACGAGGAGGACGATCGCAACGACGAGCCCTCCTGCCGTCAAGAGTGTGTCCAAAGCCTTGCGGCGCATTTGAGTGCTCCTTGCTCTCTCTCTGCTGGTCCGCCCCCTCGGGCGGTACGAGAACAGTCTGAGGGCAAGGCCACCTTGCGCCATAGAGCACAAAGTCCTTCTCAGCAGGCGGAAAGTCCCCTCGCAGAACGCCCATCGGCAAGGGCGGACGGCCGGCTCAGGGTCGCCGGCGGCGCTCCTCGAGCCGTGCGGCGTAGGCGGCGGCCTCGGACCTGCGCGCCATGCCGAGCTTCGCGAGCAGGTGCGACACGTAGTTCTTCACGGTCTTCTCCGCGAGGAACATCACGTCGGCGATCTCGCGGTTGGTGCGACCCTCTGCGATCAAGTCGAGGATCTTGCGCTCCTGCGGAGACAGATCCTTTAGCGGGTCGTCCTCTTCGGGCGGGTTGCGGAGTCGGTCGAGGACCCTCGCGGTCACCGCGCTGTCGAGCAGGCTCTCGCCCCCGGCCACTCGCCTTATGGCGTCGATCAGATCGGTTCCCCGGATCTGTTTGAGGACGTAACCCGCGGCGCCGGCCATGATCGAGGCGAAGAGGGCCTCGTCATCCGCGAACGAGGTCAGCATGATGCAGGAAACCTCCGGGTGGGCTGAGCGGATCTCCCTGCACACCTCGACCCCCGAGATCCCCTCACCGAGCCGGACGTCCAGCACCGCCACGTCGGGCCTCGTCATCGGTATCTTCTCGAGCGCTTCCTCGCCGTTCGACGCTTCGCCGACGACGGTGACGTCGCCCTCGGTGTACAGCATGTCCTTGATACCTCGACGGACCAGCTCATGGTCGTCGAGGAGGAAGACGCGTATCTGGGGGTTGTCGTTGGCGTCCACCCGACCAGGTATAGCGCAGTGTGGGCGCCATAAAGGGACCTTAGGCCCTTACGGCGGCATTTGCGGAGACCCGACAATGAGCGGGCAGGACCCGCTGGACGGCTTGTGCGGGCCCGGGAGGAGCGAAAATGAGCGTTGGCACGGATTCAAACCTGGGGGGAACGACCCTCGCTCACCTGATCGCGGGCCGCCCGGCCCTTGCGGCCGAGTTCGAGAGGCTCGGTCTCGACTTCTGTTGCCACGGTGACCGCACCCTTGCCGAGGCGTGCGAGGCAGCGGGAGTGCCGCTGGTCAAGGCGCTGGATACCGCGATGGCCGACGGTTCGTGGCAAGACGAGGCGTCCGTGGTCAACTGGCCGCAGCTGCGATTGGTGGACCTGATCGACCACATCGAAGACGTCCATCACCGGTACCTGCACATGGAGCTGCCGTGGTTGATCGCCTTGTCCTCGAAGGTGCTCTCGGTCCATGGTGAACGCCACCCGGAGCTCGAGCGTGTCGACGAGATCGTCTCGACCCTGCGGGAGGAGATCGTTCCCCACCTCGCCAAGGAGGAGCGGGTCCTGTTCCCGGCCATACGGGAACTGGCAGCCGGGCACACCGGTTTCGCGTTCGGCTCGGTGAGCGCCCCCATCGCGGTGATGATGAACGAGCACGAATCGGTGGGCGACCTCCTGCGCCAAGTCAGGGAGGTGACGTCGGGGTACGCGGTGCCGGCGGATGGTTGCCAGAGCTACCGGCGGCTGTACGAGCGGCTGACTGCTCTGGAGTCGGACACCCACGTGCACGTTCTGAAGGAGCACTCCTTCCTGTTCCCGAGGGCGGTCGAGCTCGAAGCGGCGCTCGCCACGCGCTGACCTACCCCCCAGCGGCCCTACCCCCCAGCGGCGGGGACCTTCCACTCCAGAACGGTCCCCCGCGGGCGCCGGGTCGACACCCGGAACTCCCCGCCGAGCTCTTCCGCCCTCGAACGCAGGTTGCCCAGCCCCTGGCCGGCCGTGCGCCCCTCGGGGAGCCCGCGGCCGTCGTCCGCCAGAGTCAGCTCGACGGTTCCGTCGTCGGCGCTGACGACGATGTCCACCGAGCTCGCCTGAGCGTGGCGCGCGACGTTCGACAGCCCCTCGCGGACAACGGCGATGACGTGGGCGACCAGATCGCCCGACAAGGCCCGATCGATGTCGCCCCGGAACGCCAACCTTGGCCGGAAGCCCAGCTGTTGCGCGCTCGACTCGGCCAGCTCCGAGAGTTCCCGGCGGACAACCCCGCCGGCACCGGCCGCGAGGGCAGGATCGTTGAGCTCGAAGATCGTCTGGCGGATCTCCCGGATCACCTGGTCGATGGCGTCCACCGCCTCGTCTATGCGGTCCGCCACCACAGCTTCCGCCAGGCGCCGCAAGCCCTGCAACGACATCCCGACTGCGAAGAGGCGCTGGATCACCGTGTCGTGAAGGTCTCGTGCAATCCGCTCGTGCTCCGAGACGAGCCTCAGCACCTCGAGCTCCTCCCTCGCCTGGCCGAGTGAGAGCACTATCGAGGCGGCGGACGCGAACACCTCGAGCGCCTGGACCTCCGCCGGCTCGAACGGGTCGTCGTCGCTGGCACGGCCCATGACCAGCACCCCCTCCACGGCCTCGTTGGCGAGCATCGGGAGGTACATCCCGGGGCCCAGGCCCAGTAGCCGCCCCGCGGGGAGGACCGCGGGGTCTGCGGACATGTCCTTGACCCAGAGGGGCTCTCCTCCGGCCATGGCGCGTGCGGCCAGGCTTTCGGTCGCGGAGAGCGTCGATCCGACCAGATGTTCCGCCCCCCCGCCGTCGGCCGCCGCGACGACCAGCCCTTTGCGTGCGCTCGGGATGACCACCCACGACCCTGCCGCGCCGACCAGGTTGCGCGCCCTGCGGGCGATCAGCCCCAGCGTGTCCGACGTCGGCTCGCCCGCCAGCAGGTGCTGGCTGATCTCGTTCACGTAGCGCAGCACATCCTCGCCCCGCCGGCGCTCCGTCGCGTCCCGGATGAACGCCCCGACAAGGTTCGTGCCATCCAGCTCGATCGGAGCCAGGCTCACGTCCACCGGAAATGTCGACCCGTCCCGCCGCCGGCCGTACAGGGCGAGCCCTGTGCCCATCGATCGTGCTGAGGGGTGAGCGTGGTAACGAGAACGGTGGGACTCGTGGATCCCCCGCAGATCTCGGGGGACCAGCACCTCCACCGGTTCCCCGACGAGATCCCCCGGCGGCCAACCGAAGAGCCGCTCGATCGGCGCGCTGGCGGCCTGGATCCTGCCCTCTGCATCCACCACGATCACCGCGTCGGGGGACGCCTGGAGCAGCGCTTCGAACAGCTCAGCCCGCTGCATATTCATCATTCTGACCTTAAATGCCCCGCTCGTAGGATTGTTCAGGTCAAATGGGGGCGTGAAGGCTGCACCACCGCTGACCGAGGAGGAGGTCTCGCTGATCGACGCCTGGTGGCGTGCGGCGAACTACCTGTCCGTCGGCCAGATCTACCTGCTCGACAACCCGCTTCTCGGGGAGGAGTTGAAGCCCGAGCACATCAAACCCCGCCTGCTCGGCCACTGGGGCACCACCCCCGGCCTGAACTTCTGCTACGCCCACCTGAACCGGGTGATACGCAACCGGGACCTCGACATGATCTATGTGATGGGGCCCGGTCACGGGGGTCCGGCAGCGGTGGCCAACGCCTATCTGGAAGGCACCTACTCGGAGGTCTATCCGGCCATCGGGCGCGACGAGCGGGGGCTCAAGGCCTTGTTCCGGCAGTTCTCGTTTCCGGGAGGCATTCCCTCCCACGTCGCCCCCGAGACGCCGGGTTCCATCCACGAGGGAGGCGAGCTCGGGTACGCCCTTTCGCACGCCTTCGGCGCGGCGTTCGACAACCCCGACCTGGTCGTCGCCTGCATCATCGGCGATGGCGAAGCCGAGACGGGTCCGCTCGCCACGGGTTGGCACGGGAACAAGTTCCTCAACCCTGTCACAGACGGGGCGGTCCTGCCCATCCTGCACCTGAACGGATACAAGATCGCCAACCCGACGGTCCTCGCCCGCATCGAGCCCGACGAGCTGACCCAGCTTCTCCGCGGGTACGGGTACTCCGTGCACTGGGTGGCGGGCGACGAGCCTGCCGAGATGCACCAGTTGATGGCGGCCACCCTCGACAGGGTGATGGACGACATCGGCGCCATCCAGCACGCAGCGCGCGTCGACGGTGCGAAGGGGCGCCCCGCCTGGCCGATGATCGTGCTGCGAACGCCGAAGGGTTGGACCGGACCGAAGGAGGTCGACGGGCTGCCGACCGAAGGGAGCTGGCGCTCCCACCAGGTGCCAATCGCAGAGGTGCGGACGAATCGTGAGCACCTTCGGATGCTGCGCGACTGGCTCAGCAGCTACAGGCCGGAGGAGCTCTTCGACGGGCAGGGCCGGCTCGCCGGCCGGGTCGCCGCCCTGGCGCCGGTGGGCTATAGGCGGATGAGCGCGAACCCCCACGCAAACGGTGGTTCGCTCCTGCGGGATCTGGTGCTCCCTGACTTCAGGGACTACGCGGTGGACGTCCCGCAGCCCGGGACGAAGTTCTCCGAGGCGACGCGGGTCCTCGGTACCTATCTGCGTGGCGTCATCAGAGAGAACCCCACCGACTTCCGTCTCTTCGGTCCCGACGAGACCGTTTCCAACCGCCTCGAGGCGGTGTTCGATGCCACGGAACGCCAGTGGGAAGCTCAGCTGCTGCCCACCGACGAGCACCTTGCACCACAGGGCCGTGTGATCGAGGTTCTCTCCGAGCACCAGTGCCAGGGCTGGTTGGAGGGATACCTGCTAACCGGCCGGCACGGGTTGTTCAACTGCTACGAGGCGTTCATCCACATCGTCGACTCCATGTTCAACCAGCACGCGAAGTGGCTGAAGACGACCCGGTTGATCCCGTGGCGCCAACCGCTGGCGTCGCTCAACTACCTGCTTTCGTCCCACGTGTGGCGCCAGGACCACAATGGTTTCTCGCACCAGGACCCCGGGTTCATCGACCACGTGGTCAACAAGAAGGCCGAGATAATCCGGGTCTACCTCCCCCCGGACGCCAACTGCCTGCTTTCGGTGGCAGACCAGTGCCTGCGAAGCCGGCAGGTCGTCAACGTGATCGTCGCCGGCAAGCAGCCGGCTCTCGACTACCTGCCGATCGAGGACGCGGTCCTGCACTGCACGCGGGGTCTCGGCATCTGGGAGTGGGCGTCCAACGACGCGGGCGATCCGGAGGTGGTCCTCGCCTGCTGCGGCGACATCCCGACCCTCGAGACCCTCGCGGCTGCGTCCATCCTCCGTGAAGAGCTGCCCGATCTGCGGGTGCGCGTGGTCAACGTCGTCGATCTGATGCGGCTCGAGCCTCCCAGCGAACACCCCCATGGGTTGCCTGACACCGAATTCGACGGTCTGTTCACCGAGGACCAGCCGGTGATCTTCGCCTACCACGGCTATCCGTGGCTCATCCATCGCCTCACATATCGCCGCACCAACCACGACAACATCCATGTCCGTGGGTACAAGGAGGAGGGCACCACCACCACCCCGTTCGACATGGTGATGCTCAACGACCTCGACCGGTACCACCTGGTGATGGACGTCATCGACCGGGTGCCGCGCCTTCGACGGCGCGCAGCCGCGCTGCGGCAGAGGATGGTCGACGCCCGCGTTCGGGCTCGCGCGTACACCCGAGCTCGGGGCGAGGATGCTCCGGAGGTCTCGGGCTGGACCTGGCCCCACTGACCCGGAGCTTTCGTGCGCGTACTCGTGGTGAACGCTGGATCCTCGAGCCTCAAGCTCTCCGTCCTCGAAGACGACGACGTCGTGGAGCAGGAGGTCCTCGAGGGAGAGGCGCGATCTGCTGACGTGCAGGAGTTCGTGGAGCGAAGCGGCAGCGTGGAAGCGGTAGGTCACCGCATCGTCCACGGGGGTACGGACTTCACGGGACCCACCCTGATCACCGGATCAGTCCTCGAACGGATGACCGCCCTGACGGATCTGGCACCACTGCACCAACCGAAGTCGCTCGCAACTCTCCATGCCGTCGCCGGCGTTCTTCCCGACACCCCGGCGGTCGCCTGCTTCGACACGGCGTTCCACGCGACCATTCCACCGGCTGCACACACGTACGCCCTGCCACGCGAATGGCGCCGGCGGTGGCCGCTCCGCCGCTTCGGGTTCCACGGGCTCTCTCATGCACACGCAGCCGTCCGGGCCGCTGAGATGGCCGGCAGGAGGATCGACGACATGAGGACGGTGAGCTGCCACCTCGGCGCAGGCGCATCGGTGACAGCGATCCGTGACGGGCGCTCCGTCGACACCACCATGGGGTTCACGCCACTCGAAGGCCTGATCATGGCGACTCGTTCGGGAAGCGTGGACCCCGGTCTCATCCTTTGGCTCGAGCAGCACGAGTCCCTCTCGTCCGCGGAGCTCGCAGAGACACTCGAGTACCGCTCGGGGCTGCTGGGGATGGCCGGCTCTTCCGACATGCGCGAGGTCCTCGCTTCGGCGGCCGCCGGGGACGCCGACGCGGAGATCGCCGCAGAGGCGTACCTGCACAGGCTCCGCGGCTCCATTGCTTCGATGACCGCCGCGATGGGTGGCCTCGACGCCCTGGTGTTCACCGGAGGGGTAGGCGAACATTCCGCTGAGATACGAAGCCGCGCCACCCACGGCCTCGACTTCTTGGGGGTGGGCATCGACGGGACGGCCAACGAGAGCGCGCATCCCGACGCCGACATCAGCGTGGAGTCGGCGAAGGTTCGGACCCTCGTCATAGTCGCCCGAGAGGATCTCGAGATATCACGCGAAGTCAGGCAGGTGCTGTCCGGCGGCGGTTGAGGCCCTTGGTCCGGTCGGTAGGGACCTTTGGCCCTATCTGATGCGGGCGGCCGCGGCCATCGTTGAATGAACAGCTCCCACCCAGAAAGGGATCCGACGATGGCTGCGACCACAGACAACAAGCTGATCGGCGCCAGTGTTATCGAGCAGGAAGCGTTCGACGCCCTCGTCTCGCACGAGCGGGACGAGGCCGATGTCATAGCCGCATACGAGACCTTGGCGAAGGACACCGAGTCCGAAGTCGTCCGGTTCCTCATCCAGCTCATAGTCGATGACGAGCGGCGTCACCACAGGGTCATAGAGCAGATTGCCAACACCGTCCGCGCCCAGGCGACGTTCGAGGACGTCAACCCGCGCATCCCGTATCTCGACGTCCACCGCCACCGCGACAAGCAGCTGCTGGCAGCGACGCGGATGTTCCTCGACATCGAGCGCAAGGACCGGTCCCATCTGAAGCAACTGGCCAAGTCGGTCGAAGCGTCCGCCGGCGAGGTCGACGCCTTCGTGGTGGACCTCATGCGCATGGACACCGAGCGCCATATCACCATCCTCAAGTTCATCGAGCACCTGATTCGCCGCTCGCCAATCCGCTGAAGCCGCGCCCGGTAGGCTCTGGCCATGCCTACGACTGGCAGGTTCGGGGCCGTGGGATGCGCCATGGTCACCCCCTTCGACGACCAGGGCGGCCTCGACGTCGACGCCGCCGTGGAGCTCGCCCGCTGGCTCGTGGCCCACGGCAACGACTTCCTCGTCCTCACCGGCACCACCGGGGAGAGCCCCGTTCTCTCCGATTCGGAAAAAGAGCGGCTGTGGCGGGCGGTCACGTCCGCGGTGGCCGCTCCCGTCGTCGCCGGCACGAGCACCGCAGACACCCGCCACTCGGTCGAGCTAACCGAGATCGCCCGCCGCGCGGGAGTGTCGGGGATCCTCGCCGTGACCCCCTACTACAGCCGCCCTTCCCAAGCGGGCATCGAGGCTCACATCCGCGCGGTCTCCGAGGCCGCGGGCGACCTGCCCGTGCTCCTCTACGACATACCGGTGCGCACCGGTCGCAAGGCCGAGCAGGACACGATTGTCCGCTTGGCGCGCGACGGGGTGATTGCCGGCGTCAAAGACGCCACCGCCAACATCGCTCCCAGTGCGGCGCTCCTGACCGAGGTCCCCGAGGGCTTCGAGCTCTACAGCGGCAACGACGGGGACACCCTCCCGCTCCTTTCAATCGGCGCCGTCGGCGTGATCTCCGTCGAGTCGCACTGGGCCGGCGATCATGTCCGCGAGATGATCGCCACGTTCGGCAAGGGTGACGTCGACCGGGCCTGCGAGATCAACGCCAAGCTTGTGCCGTCGCACCGTTTCCAGTCGACCGACGACGCGCCCAACCCGGTCCCCACGAAAGCGATGATGAGGACGTTGGGGCACAAGGTCGGCTCGTGCAGGCTGCCGATGGGCGCCGAGCCAGAGGGGCTCGAGGAGCGCGCCCGCCAGGTCTTTTCCCAACTAAATGCCTGAGGACACCGTCAGGATCGTCTTCCTCGGCGGGCTCGGCGAGATCGGGCGCAACTGCGCCTGCATCGAGGTGGCTGGCCGGATCATGATCCTCGACTGCGGGTTGATGTTCCCCGACTCGGAGATGCCCGGTATCGACCTGGTGCTGCCCGACTTCACCTACCTGCGCGAGAACGCGGAGCGCGTCGAGGGCTGCATCATCACGCATGGGCACGAGGACCACTGCGGTGGCCTGTCGTTCCTGCTGCGCGAGCTGTCGTTCCCGATCTACGGCTCGGAGTTGTCGCTCGGCCTCGCCCGCAGCCGTATCGAGGAAGCAGGGTTGCTCGACCGCACGACGCTGAACCCCGTCCGCGACGGCGAAAGGCGCATCATCGGGCCGTTCGACGTCGAGTTCATCCCGGTCACCCACTCGGTGCCGCACGGTTTCGCGACCGCGTTCCACACGCCGCAGGGGGTGATCCTCCACTCGGGTGACTTCAAGATCGACCTGACACCGGTCGACGGCCGTGCCACTGATCTGGCGCGCATCGGCGCCATCGCGTCCGGCCCCGGCGTTCGGTTGCTGCTGTCCGATTCCACGAACGCGGAGGAAGAGGGCCACACCCGGAGCGAGCGTTCCGTCGGGCGGGCCCTCTCCGAACTCTTCGCCGCGCACGCAGACAAGCGGGTGATCGTCGCCTGCTTCGCCAGCCACATCCACCGGATCCAGCAGATCGCCGACGCCGCGTTGGACAACGGGCGGATCATCGCGACGCTGGGTCGTTCGATGGGGAAGAACGTCGCGCTGGCACGGTCGATGGGCCTGCTGCGCATCCCCGACGACAGCATCGTCGACATCGAGCAGATCGGCGACCGGGACCCCCGCCGGGTGTGCGTCATCTCGACAGGGTCGCAGGGGGAGCCGATGTCGGCTCTCGCGTTGATGGCCGCCGCCGACAACAAGTGGATCTCCGTCGGCGAGGGCGACCTCGTGGTGCTCTCGTCCCACGCCATCCCGGGCAACGAGACCAACGTAGGCAAGGTCATCGACGGTCTGCACCGCCTGGGCGCGGAGGTAGTGCACTCGGGTATCGCAGCGGTGCACGTGAGCGGCCATGCGATGCGCGAGGAACTGAAGACCCTGCTCTCGCTCACCCATCCCGACTGCTTCATCCCGGTGCACGGCGAGTTCCGCCACCTCACGCACCACGCCCGCCTCGCCGAGGTGATGGGTGTCCCTCCCGAGCGCGTGCTGCTGGCCGAGGACGGCGATGTCGTCGAGCTCACCCAGTCCGGAATCGACTTCGCCGGCGAGGTGCCGGCCGGCTATCTCTACGTCGACGGGATCGTCGGCGACGTCGGCACGGGCGTGCTGCGCGACCGCCGCGTGCTGGCGGAAGAGGGCGTCGTGATCGTCGTGGTGACCGTCGACGCCAAGTCCGGGGAGGTGCTCACCGGTCCCGAGATCATCACCCGGGGATGGGTGTACGCCCCCGAGGCCGAGGAGTTGTTGGGCGAGGCCCGCCAAGCTGTGCTCGAAGCGCTGGAGGAGGCGGCAGACTCGGGCGCCGTCGACTTCGACACCCTGAAACGCCGGGCCCGGTCGGCCCTCGGCCGGTTCGTCAACGAGCGCACCCGCCGGCGCCCCATGATCGTCCCTGTGGTCATGGAGGTCTAAAGAGCGGTTACCAGCTGGGGCGGGGCGTGTGCGCCAGGACGAACTCCAGCATCGCGATGTGCTTGTCGGTGTCGCGGCGCATCAAGCCGACGACCAGGTCCCACAGGGTCGTGTGCTGGACCTCCTGGAGCCCGTCGTGCAGGCGGCGGAGTTCCCTGGCATCGGCGTCCTCGTTGCGCAACATCTTCAGCGAGAGCTCGCGGATCTTGTCGGAATCCACCCGGTCGAAGTCCATGTAGGGGATGACGGGGGAGCCGGGTATGAGCTCCGCCTCGCTCTTCACCGTCTGGGCGAGGGACTTGAACAGCTCGTGGTGGCGCTTCTCGTCCTCGACCAGTAGCCCCACTACGTAGGCGAACGCCTTCGATCGCGTCTCCTGGGCGGCTTGCATGTACTCCTGGAGAGTCTCGCGCTCGCGTTCCATGTGGCTCACGAGGAGTTCGAACAACTGCCGCTCCCAGGTGCTCGCGCTTATCGGGGGCGAAATCTTCGTCTCGTCACCGGTGCCGGGGGTCATGCCTCACCACCGGATCAGCATTGCCTGATGGACTTCTTCGATCAGGGCCCAGTTCTCGTTCGGGAGGCGCTGCAGGGCAAACGGGAACAGGTCATTGTCCTCTGTCTGGGCGTGGACGGTCAGGCGGTCGAGCGCCTGGCGGAGCAGCTCAGTGTCCCGGGCGCCGGCAGCGACGGACATCCCCGCCAGGATCTCTCGGTGGTCGGCCTCCAGCAGCGCCACCTCCTCGACGGCCTCGTCGGCGGCCCGGAGCTGGCTGAAAAGGCCCCTCTCCTCTGTGCGCGCATGGCACCTGAACATGACCTCGAGGTCGGCGGCGCATTGGAACGCACTTGACAGGTCTCCTTGATCAAGGCACTTTTCGATGTCCCTGACCAGCGAGGCGATCGTCGCGTGGTCATCCATGAGCACGGCGATCACCGGCTCGGCCTCGCATCCGCAGTAGCTGCACATTGTGACTCCTCCCTGCACGTCCACCCGCTCGCAATCCTCGGCGGGACAGCCGCTTCCATGGCAGGGTCTTTCGGACCTTTCCAGGGGGTATTCCAACCCCTCCCGATGACCTTCGGCCCTACTCCCGAGCGTGTGCAGAGGCTTACGTTCGGAACCATGGAGAAGATCGAGACGGGCAAGAAGGTCCTCGTCGGGGTCGACGGATCGAAGCACAACCGGGCTGCCGTGGAGTGGGCGCTGCGAGAAGCCCGCGCGCGCGATTGCGAGTTGATCGCTGCGTACGCGTGGCACCTCCCGACTCTCGTCTACTACGCGCCGGGCTACCTGCCGATCGCTGCCGACGAGATGGCCGAGGAAGGCACCAAGCTGCTGCAGGGCGCCATCGGCGACATCCCAGGTCACGAGGACGTCAAGGTGGAGATGCGCGTCGTGCAGGGACCCGCACGAGTTGCCCTCTCACGAGTCGCGGAGGAACCGGGCGTCGGGTTGGTCGTGGCGGGAACCCACGGGCACGGCAGCGCTCCGGGAGCCCTGCTCGGTTCCGTCAGCCACGGGTTGTCCCACCGTTGCACGAAGCCGTTGGTGATCGTGCCCGACACCCCGCACGGCATCGACGTCCCGCCTTCGATCCGGCGGATAGTGGTAGGTATCGACGGCTCCTCTGCAGCAGAAGCAGCCCTTGAGTGGGCCGCAGAGGAGGCGGGCCTCCACGGCTCCCTCCTCGAGGTGGTGACGGCCTGGTCATGGACGAGCAGCCCCTCGGAAATGGTCGCGGAGATTCCTGCCGGCGAGAGCCTCGAATCAGTGGCACGGGACCTCCTGCGGCGCTCGGTCGACTCGCTTGCACCCAGCGACATCCGGCTGAACTGCGTTACCCGCGAGGGGCAGCCGGCAGCGGTCCTGCTGGACATGGCAGAAGGAGCGGACCTGCTGGTCGTGGGTTCTCGCGGACGGGGTAGGGCGGCCGAGATGGTTCTGGGCTCTACCAGTCACCAGTGCGTCCATCGGTCTTCGGTCCCCGTTGTCGTGGTTCCGTCGGAGGTGAAAGGCCGTGGCTGACCACTCCGGTTACCAGGAGATTCCACGCGACGAATGCGTCGGGCTGCTCGCGACGGCGACGGTGGGACGCATCGCCGGTACCGCCGGCGGCAGACCGTTCCTCCTCCCGGTCAACTATGCGGTAGACGGGGATCGTGTGGTGTTCAGAACGTCGGCGGGCACCAAGCTGTCAGGGACGGCGTTCGGAAGGGTCGCGTTCGAGATCGATGGTTTCGATGACGCCGACCGCAGCTGGTGGAGCGTCGTAGTGGAGGGGGTGGCGTCGGACATTTCGGATATGGTGGACGAGCAGTCGACGAAGTTGCGTTCACTTGACCTGCATCCGTTCGCTCCAGGTGAGAAGGCGTATTGGGTCGCCATCCAGCCCGAGTCGATCACGGGCCGGAGGGTACGACCGCCAGCTGACCTTCACTGAGCGCCTCGCCGAGATAGGGCCATTGGTCCCATGATCCAGAGACCATCGCCCCGGTGCGCGTGACACTAGGTTCGTCAACGATCTGAGGAACCAACACCCCAGGGGGGTAAGCATGCCATCCAGCGTTCTAGCCACGGCGATCCAGTTGAACAGCCCAGGCCACTACCTGCACTGGTCCATATTCATCGTCTCGGTGGCCAACCTGGTCCTGATCGCCGTGATGGTGGTCATCTTCGGAGCGGCGCTGTTGATCCCCTTCCCGAAGGCGAGGATCGCCGAAGGTGGCTCCGAAGCCGAGCCGCCGGCGTCAGTGCCGGCGTCAGCGCCGGCGTCACAGCCCGCCACAGATGCCGAGCCCCCGTCGGACATGTGGACGGCTCGCATCCGCCGCCTGGGACTTCGCTACCTGCCTCCGAGCAAACTGCTGCCGGACCGCCAGCCGGCTTACGTGTCGTCCTGGGTGTACGTGTTCGGGGTCGGTGCGCTGGCCGCACTTGGCTTCGCGATCGTCTCGGGGTTCGCGATCGCAATCGGTGGCACCGACTGGTGGCACACCAATCCGGTGGGTCACTTCTTCAACAGCCTCCACCTGTGGAGCGTCGAGCTCTTCATGGCCTTGCTGGTCATACACCTGTGGGGCAAGTTCTGGATGGCCGCTTGGAGAGGACGTAGGACCTTGACCTGGGTGACAGGCGTGGTCGCCTTCGTTGCCTCGGTCCTGGAGTGCTTCACGGGTTACCTCTCCCAGCAGAACTTCGACTCGCAGTGGATCGCCACCAACGGCAAGGACGCGATGAACGCCGCCGGCGTAGGTGGCTTCTTCAATCTCATGAACTTCGGCCAGATGCTTCTCTGGCACGTCGTGCTCATCCCCATCGTGCTGGTCGCCCTCGTGGGCGCTCACATCCTCCTGGTCCGGGTACGTGGCGTTTCCCACCCTCTGCCGGTAGCGCGCCAAACTCGGCGCGAGCGCCGAGCAGCGCTGGCCGCGGATCGGCAGGAGTGGCGCGGGCCGACCCGGCACTACGACATCGCCAAGGAGGGCGCAATTGCATTGGCGATCGTCTCCATCCTGGTCGTGGTGCTCGCCGGGCTGCTGTCGTCGCCCGACGACCCACCCGTGACCGTGCAGACCTGGTCGCGCGTGGCGCCGGCGGACTTCCTCGGCACGGCCGCCAGCGAGCTGGCGGGCACGAGCGAGACCGCGACCTACGGGCCGCCGTACACCAACGACTCCTCCGCCGCCCAGCGGCTCGGGTTCTCGCCACAGGCTCTCGCGGGGCAGCTCCAGCCGATCGACTCCGCCCAGACGTTCGTGATCTCGCCGTTGTCGAAGCTCGCGCCGACCGACGCGGCGCTGTCCTCCGCTCTCGCCCGCTACACGTCGGCCAGCAGCACGCAGCAGCAGGCCTGGAACGACGCGTACTCGAAGGCGCTCGACAAGGTGACCTTCCAGGGCGGCAACCCGGTGCTGCCAGCGGGTGACTACGGCCCTGTGACGACGATGCTCAACACCGAGCTGACGCTCGCCCGTTCCGGCGCTCTGGACGCCGACCTCCTGGCCCAGCGTCCGTTCTTCGGCACGAACTTCACCAAGCCTCTGCTCTTCCTCGAGGACGGTAACTACTTCGCCGGCCTGGCCCAGGCGGACCACCTCACCGGCGAGCAGTGGGGCGTCATGAACGAGACCGGCAGCTACCCCGGCCAGCCCTGGCTGTGGCTCTACACATTGTGGTACCAGGTGAGGCCCTTCAAGAACTCGGCCAACGTGGACCTCATGGCGATCTACCTGACCGGGGCCGCGACGGTGCTGCTGCTGGCCGTGCCGTGGGTGCCGGGCCTTCGCGACATCCCGCGCCTGGTTCCGGTCCACCGGCTGGTCTGGAGGGACTGGAACCGCTCCGAGGGCGGGACCGGCGCTCCGGGCGCTCCGGACGCTCCGGACGCTCCGGACGCTCCGGACACCGGCGCCGGCCCGGAGGTCGAGGGCGCACAGTCAGCGCCGACCACGTAGACCACCCGGTCCTTTTTGAGGGACATACCGGTTCTGCGGGACAGGGACGTCATATGGCGACGGCCCTGTCCCGCAAAAAGCCGATGTCCCTTAAAAAACCCGCCGGCGGGCAGGTCTTCCCGTGTGGGAACTGTGACTGCTGTTACGCTCGGGGCTGCTGTGAGTACTGTGACCCGTCGTCGCCCCAGCTCCAAGTCGGCAGCCTCGAGGCGCACGTCCGCTGCGAAGACGCCGGCAAGGAGACGGTCGCTCCGGGGCAGCCTGGCCCACCTGCTGGGCCGCCAATCCGACGACGTGTGGGGGCTGGCGCTACTGGTCCTTGCCGGACTGTGTGCCCTGGGCGTCTACAGCAGTCTCGCCGGCCCCGCCGGCCGGGTCCTCGACCACGGCACGGCGGACATCCTCGGGTGGTGCCGTTACCTTCTGCCGCCGGCGCTCGCGGCGGTCAGCTGGGCGCTTCTACGGGAGTCGCACGAGCGCAGCCGGCGACGCCGCCCCCGCGCCGATGAGGGCGACGAGCGGGCAGCCCGCCCGCCGTCCCGTGTCGCCTTCGGTGCGGCTGTCTTCCTTGTGGCGACCGCCGGTATCGCCGACGAGATCGGAGGGCCGTCCCACTGGCACGGATCCCTCGCCGGCTTGCGCCCCGCCGGCGGGCTGATCGGCGCCGGCATCGGGGTGCCCCTTCGCGCCGGCGTCGGTGTCTGGGGCGCAGCACTGGTCCTGTCGGCGCTGCTGGCCACCGCGCTGCTGATCCTCACCGGCACGCCGGCGCGCGACGCGGCTCACTGGCTGTACGTGGGGGCCCTGTCGTTCGGCCGGGCCGCACGCGCGGTCACCCGGGCCGTCGTGAACGGCGTGGCGGGGGCGCAGCGGCGGGCCGCCGCCGGCAGGCATCCTTCCACCACCGCAGCGAAGCCGCCGTACGACGTCGAAGCCGATCAGGAGGCCGGGGCCGCCGGCACGGACGCCGATCCGGACCCTTCAAACCACGAAGGCGAGGCCTCCGCCGAACCGGAACCGGCCCGCGCTGGCGTCCCGGTCCACCTCCCCGTGCCCGACACGCCGGTCGATCCCGAGCAGCTCTCGATATCGCTCGGGCCCGCCGCTCAGCCGGGAACGTGGCGGCTGCCGCCCGTCGCGTTGCTCAAGAAGACCAAGGCGGCGGAGATCGACCGCAAGCAGGTGGAGTCCCTCGGTCACACACTCGAGGACGCCCTTGCGGCCCACGGCGTGGACACGCGCTTGGTCGGGATGACGGTGGGCCCGACGGTGACCCGCTACGAGCTGGAGTTGGGAGCGGGCGTGAAGGTCGCGAAGGTCACCAACCTGCAGCGCGACATCGCCTATGCGATGGCAGCGGCCGATGTGCGGATCCTCGCGCCGATTCCGGGTCGTTCGGCGATCGGGGTCGAGGTCCCGAACCAGCAGCGCCAATTGGTGGGCGTCGGCGACATCCTCGGTTCGGCCGAAGCGCACGCGGCCACTCACCCGCTCGAGGTCGCTCTCGGGCGTGACATCGCCGGCCGGCCGGTCATCGAGAACCTCGCCACGATGCCGCACATCCTCATCGCCGGCGCGACCGGAGCTGGGAAGTCGTCGTGCATCAACTCGCTGCTCACGTCGGTATTGGTGCGGGCGACCCCCGACCAGGTGCGGCTCATCCTCGTCGACCCCAAGCGAGTCGAGCTCGGCCAGTACAACGGACTCCCGCACCTCCTGACCGGTGTCGTCACCAACCCGAAGAAGGCGGCGAACGCGCTGTCTTGGGCTGTGCACGAGATGGAGCGCCGCTACGACCTGCTCGCTGAGGTCGGCGTGCGGGACATCACCGGGTACAACGCGGCGTTCGACCGCGGAGAGCTCGAGGACAGGGCCGGGCTTGGAGAGGAGCCGCGGAACTACGAGCGGCTTCCCTTCATCCTCGTCGTCGTAGACGAGCTCAACGACCTGATGATGGTGGCAGCCCGCGACGTCGAAGAATCCATCTGCCGCATCGCGCAGATGGCCCGCGCCGTCGGCATCCACCTCGTCATCGCGACCCAGCGCCCGTCGGTCGACGTCATCACCGGCGTGATCAAGGCCAACATCCCGTCCCGCCTGGCCTTCGCCGTTTCCTCTCTCGCGGACAGCCGGGTGATCCTCGACCAGCCCGGCGCCGAGCGCCTGATCGGGAAGGGCGACATGCTCCTGCTCTCCGCCTCGTCCAGCGTGTCACGCCGCATCCAGGGCGCCTGGGTGACCGAGGAGGAGGTCCGCAAGGTCGTCGCTCACTGGCGCCGGCAGTCGGCGCCGCGCTACGTCGAGGGCGTCGAGGGGTCCGACGACGGGCCCGGCGGCGCCGGCCGCGGCGGCTTCGGCGACGACGATGACGACGACCTCCTCGAACAGGCACGTGAGCTGGTCGTCCGCTCGCAGCTCGGCTCGACCTCGATGCTGCAGCGCAAGCTCCGCGTCGGGTTCGCCCGCGCCGGCCGCCTGATGGATCTGTTGGAGCAGCGCGGGGTCGTGGGCCCGTCCGAGGGCTCCAAGGCGCGCGCCGTACTCATGACCGTAGAGGAGCTCGAGAACCTCCAGGAGTCCGGCGCCTAGGCCGTTCGACTGCAGCAGCCCGGCAGTCCGTTGCCCGGCTCAGGACGCAGTGAACCTGCGGGTCCCGGTCCTCGCTCACAAGAGCCGACTCACAAGATCCGACTCACAAGAGCTGGCTCACGAGATCCGACTAGCGTCTCACCCTCATGCGAGCGCGCGCCCCCGCGTCGTCGGCGAACCTCGGCCCCGGTTTCGACACGCTCGCTCTCGCCCTGGCCCTTTATGTAGAGGTGACCGTCGAGCCGGCGGACAGGCTGAGCGTCACTGCCACAGGGCAGGGCCGGGACATCCCCGCCGGCCCCGATCACCTCGCCGCTCGGGTTGCCACACGCGTCGCCGGCCACGACCGCATGGCCATCACCGTCCACTCGGACATCCCCGTCGGGCGGGGGCTCGGCTCCTCGGCGGCTCTCGCCGTCGCAGCGGCAGCGGCCGCTGGCGCGGCAGACCCGTTCGTCATCGGCGCGCAAGTCGACGGCCATCCAGAAAACGCGGCGGCCTCGACGTTCGGCGGCCTCGTCACCGCCGCCACGGTCGACGGGCGACCCACCGCCCGGCGCCTGCCGCTGGACCCGCAGCTCGCCTTCGTCGTGATCGTCCCGGACCGCACGCTGCTCACCACCGACGCACGCGCGGCCCTCCCCGCGCAGGTGGACCACGCAGACGCCGCGTTCAATCTCGGGCGCATGGGCCTGCTGGTCGCAGGCCTGGCGGACCGCACGCAATTACTCCCGGCAGCGTGTGACGACCGACTTCACCAAGGCGCCCGCTCGGGGTTGTTCCCGGAGGCGACAGCGCTGCTTCAGGGGCTTCGAGACGCCGGCGCCTTCGCGTCCTGCTGGTCGGGCGCCGGGCCGAGCCTGCTCGCCATCTGTGACCAGGAGTCTGCGAACAGCATCGAAAAGGCAGCAGAGACACTGATGGATGCCGCCAATGTTGCCGGGCGCGCCTACCGCCTCGAGGCAGATCTGGGGGGGATCACCGTATCCGGCAGCCCCGCTGGCTAGCTTGGGCGGGTACCGATCACCCTTAGGAGGACCGGCATGGCCACATACGAGGGCTACTGCGTCAAGTGCAAGGAGAAGCGGCAGTTCGAAGGTCAGGAAGTCACCCTGGCCAACGGGCGGCCCGCCGCGCAGGGGACCTGCCCCGTATGCGGCACCAAGATGAACCGGATGCTCGGCTCCAAGAAGTAGCCGCGCGCAGCACCTCAAACACATCCTGAAGTGGCGCCGGGTCTCCGAGGCCCGGCGCCACATATCCGGCCGGGGAGGCCCCAGTAGGCTTGCCCGGTGCGGTACTGGCTCGAGACCCTGGGATGCCCGAAGAACCAGGTCGACTCCGACAAGCTGTCGGGGACACTGGATGCGCAGGGTTACACGGTCGCGGGTGATCCGTCGCAAGCGGATCTCGTCGTGGTCAATACCTGCGCCTTCATAGAGGCGGCCAGGCAGGAATCCGTCGACACCGTGCTGTCGCTTTCGAGCGCGCGCCGCCCGGGCGCTCGACTGGTCGTAACCGGATGCATGGCGGAGCGCTACGGGCAGGAACTGGCCGATGCCCTGCCCGAGGTGGATCTCGTGGCCGGATTCGGGGTCCCGGTCGCTCTCGGCGCCAAACCGGAACGCAAGGCTCCCGAGTTCGACCTGCTGAACCTGCCGCGACCGGCGGCGCAGGCTCCGTGGGCCTACGTGAAGGTCGCGGAGGGCTGCGACCGCAAGTGCGGTTTCTGCGCCATCCCCTCGTTCAGAGGGCGGCAGCGGTCACGCCACGTCGGCGAGATCCTCGAGGAGATCGACGATCTCGGCAGCGGAATACGCGAGGTGGTGCTCGTCGCTCAGGACCTGGCTTCCTACGGGCGCGATCAGGGCCGCAAGGAGATCATTCCCCTGGTGCGGCAGGTAGCCGAGCGCGTCGACAGGGTGCGGCTGCTCTATTTGTATCCATCCGAGCTCTCCGACGGTCTTATCGACGTGATGGGCCAGACCGGATGCCCCTATTTCGACTTGTCGCTGCAACACGTGTCGCGCTCGCATCTCCGTCGCATGCGGCGCTGGGGTGACGGCGACCGGTTCCTCGACCGGATCGGCCGCATCCGGGCCGCCTACCCCGATGCCGCGTTGCGGTCCTCTTTCATCGTGGGCTACCCCGGCGAGACCGAAGAGGATCACGACCGGCTGCTCGCGTTCATTGAGGAGGCGGACCTTGACTGGGCGGGATTCTTCTCTTTCTCCAAAGAGGAAGGCACCCACGCCGCCGGCCTGGACCAGACGGTCCCGCCCGAGCTCATGGCCGAGCGGATCGCGGAGTGCTCCGAGCTACAGGACGCCATCACCGCACGCAAGCGCCAGGAGTTGACCGGCGAGACCCTGACGGTCCTCGTCGACTCGCCCGGCGTCGGGCGCAGCCACCGCGAGGCCCCCGAGATAGACGGCATCGTCCGGGTGCCGGAGCACCTGCAGCCGGGTAGCTGGCACACCGTGACGGTGACCGGCGCGGAAGGCCCCGACCTCGAGGCGGTTTCGTCTCGCCCGGACGGGGCCTCCACCGGCCGTGATCGGGAGACCGTTGTGTCCGGAGCGGCCTGATGGCAACCAAGGTCGCCGGCAAGTTCGAGCCCACCGCGCTTGCGACTCCCGCCAACGCGATCACCGGAACGAGGCTGCTCGCCGCGCCCCCGGTGATCGTCCTGATCGTTCATTTCGGCGTGTCCTGGGCGGCGGCCATCGCCTGGGCGCTGATTGCCAGCACCGACTTTCTGGACGGGTGGGTTGCCCGCCGGCAGGGAGCAACGACGTCGGGCGCCTTCCTCGACCCGCTGGCGGACAAGGTCCTCGTCATCGGAGCGCTGGCGGCCATCGCCGCGTCCGGGCTCGCCAGCTGGGTACCCGTGGTCCTGATCGCCGCCAGGGAGATCGTCATCAGTCTCTACCGCTCGGCGGTCGCCCGTCGCGGGATCTCGGTTCCCGCGAGGCCTCTCGCGAAGATGAAGACCGCTGCGCAGGATCTCGCCGTGGGCTTCATCCTGTTGCCGGCGACCGGGCTGCACGACACGTGGATCGGCCTGTCGCTCCTTTGGGTTTCGGTCGCGCTTGCCATCATCAGCGGGGGCCAGTACCTGCTCGACAGCAGACGCGGAGCCTGATGCCCGGTGCAACCCGATGAAATGTGAGGTTCTGGCGATCGGGACCGAGTTGTTGCTCGGTCAGGTCGTCGACACCAACTCCGCCTGGATCGGGGAGCAGCTCGCCCTCGCCGGCATCGACTGCCACTTCCAGACGAAGGTCGGCGACAACCAGGTGCGGATAGTCACCGCTATACGCCAGGCGCTCGCGCGAAGCGACGCTGTCATCTGCTGCGGCGGTCTGGGCCCGACCAAGGACGACATCACCCGCGAATCCATCGCCGAGGTCCTCAACGTGCCCCTCGACGTGGACGAGGATGTCGCTGCCCGCATCGAGGCGATGTTCGCCGGCCGCGGCAGGCGCATGGCGCTCAACAACCTCCGCCAAGCGGAAGTCCCGAGCGGCGCGGTAGTCATCCCGCAGGTGCGCGGGACCGCTCCCGGCTTGATCTGCCGGCTGGGCGACCGCTCCATCTACGCGGTGCCTGGCGTACCGCACGAGATGCGCGAGATGGTCGAGCGCGCCGTGATGCCCGATCTCGTGGCGCGATCGGGCACGGCGTCGACCATCGTCAGCCGCACACTTCGCACGTGGGGTATCGCAGAGTCGACCCTCGACGAGATGCTGACTCCGCGCATGGCGGCAATCGACGCGGCGGTGTCCGCCGGCGGCGATGTGGTGCCGACGATCGCGTTCCTCGCAAGCGGCATCGAGGGGATAAAGGTGCGCCTCACCGCGAAGGCTCCCACCCGCGAGGCCGCCGAAACCGTGATCGCCGCCGAAGAGGCGGAGGTGCGCCAGCTGCTCGGCCCAGCCGTCTTCGGGGCGGACGACGAGACGATGGAGACCGCCGTCGGCAAGCTGCTGATGGACCGTGGCATGACGCTGGCTGTGGCCGAGTCGCTGACCGGAGGCCTCGTCGGGAGCCGCCTCACCGAGGCGGAGGGGGCGAGCGAGTTCTTCTTGGGGTCGCTCGTTACGTATTCGACGGAGGCGAAGCGGAAGCTGCTCGGAGTCGGCGACACGCCGGCCGTCAGCGAGGAGACCGCGCGAGATATGGCCGCCGGCACGGCGGCCGCGTTCGGGGCCGATGTCGGGGTTTCCCTCACCGGGGTGGCCGGGCCCACGGAGCAGGACGGCCAGCCCGTCGGGACGGTGTGGATCGGAATCCACGAGCCCTCCGGCACCGACGCCCGGCTTCTCCGGCTCGCCGGCGGCCGCGATCAGATCCGCCAGATCGCGGCGATCTCCGCGCTGGACCTTCTGCGCCGTCGCCTGCTGGAGGGGTAGTGGATCGCCGGCGGCTCTTCGTCGCCGTGTGGCCGCCCGCCGAGGTAGCAGACCGGCTCGGCGATCTCGAGCGACCCCGGCGTGCCGGGCTGCTCTGGACCACTTCGGACCAGTGGCACGTGACCCTGCGTTTCCTGGGGAGCCTCGCCACCGACCAGGAACAGGCTGTCCGCTCGGCGCTCGACGCGGTGGACTGGACGGCGTTTGGACCGACCCGCGCGACCGCCGGCCCGCAACCGGTCGCGATCGGGCGGAATACGTGGGCGCTTCCCGTCCACGGGGTCGACGCCCTCGCCGGCGTTGCCGGCGCGGCCGTGACCGAGGCAGGCGTCGATCTCCCCGAGGCCGACCGCGGCCGTCCGTTCCGCGGCCATCTGACATTGGCCAGGGCAAAGACGCCGCCGGCGATGAAACACCTGCCCGCCCCGCAGTTCAACGCTTCGTGGGTCGTGCAGGACGTGACCCTCGTCTGGAGCACGCTCGACCCGACCGCAGCCCGGTACGAGGTGGTCGAGCGGTGGCGTCTCGACGCGGCACGCGACTGAACCGGCGTGCCTGCGGCTAGCTTGCGGTTATGCCAGGCTCCCTGTTGGGCACCCAGGTCCGTCGAGTTGAGGACCCAGACCTACTAACCGGGCGGGGGACGTTCATCGCCAACCTGCGGGTCGAAGGAATGGCGCACGCGGCCTTCGTCAGGTCTCCCGTCGCCCACGCGCGCATCACCGGCATCGACACCGGTGAGGCCGGCAAGGCTCCCGGGGTCATCGCGGTCCTCACAGCGAAGGATCTGGACGTCGAGCCGTTCCACGGCTTCATGGTCCTCAATCCCGAGTGCGCTCGGCCGCCCCTCGCGACCGATCGAGTTCGCTTCGTCGGGGAACCCGTCGCGTTGGTGATCGCCCATGACCTCGCCGCTGCGCTCGACGCGGCGGAGCTCGTCGCCGTGGACTACGACCCTCTTCCCGTCGCCGTGACCCCGGAGGATGCCGTCGCGCCCGGCGCCCCACTCCAGTTCGAAGCCATCGGAAGCAACGTCGTCGCCGGCATGCGCGACCCTGCCGACCCCAATCTCTTCGAAGGCGCGACGCGCGTCGTGCGCGCAAAGCTTCAGAACCAGAGGATCGCCGTGGTGCCGATGGAAGGCAACGCGATCGCGGCGATCCCCGACGGCGACGAGTTGACCGTTTACGTTTCGACTCAGATGCCGCACGGCTTCGCGCGCATGGCAACAAAGGTGCTCGGCCTCGACCGGCACAAGCTGCGCGTCATCACCCCCCACGTCGGGGGTGGATTTGGTGGCAAGGCGGGGCTCACCGCCGAGCACGCTGCGATCATCGCGGCAGCCCGCGCTCTCCAACGCCCAGTTGTGTGGGTCGAGGGCCGCAACGACAACCTCCTCGGTATGCCCCACGGCCGCGGCCAGGTTCAGTGGGTCGAGATGGGATTCAAGGACGACGGCACCCTCACGGGCATGCACCTCCGCGTTCTCTCCGACGCCGGCGCGTATGCGGGCTTCGGGGGCGCGCTCGCGATCGGCCCGACGCGGATGATGGCCCAGGGCGTCTACAAGATCCCGCGCATCCAATACGAGGTAGCCGCGGTCGTGACCAACACGACGCCCATGGGGGCGTTCCGCGGGGCCGGCAGGCCCGAGGCAGCCGAGCTGCTCGAACGGATGATGGACATCGCCGCCGGTGAACTCGGCGTCGATCCGGTCGAGCTCCGCCGGCGCAACCTCATGGAGCCGTTCGACAGCCCCGTCACCACCGTGATGGGCACCACCTACGACACCGGCGACTACCGGCGCGCGCTCGACGAGGCCGTTCGCGCGGCCGGCTACGAGCAGCTGCGTGCGGAGCAGGCCGAGCGCCGGAAGCGCGGAGACCGTTGGCAGCTGGGCATCGGGGTGGGGGCCTACGTCGAGGTGACCGCCGGCGGCGGCGGGCAGGAGTACGGCTCGGTCGAGATTCACCGAGATGGCAGCGCGACCATCCGGGTCGGGACCTCGGCGCACGGGCAAGGGCACGCCACAGCGTTCTCCATGATCGTCTCCGACCGGCTCGGCATCCCGATGGAGTCGATCCGCTTCGTCCAGTCCGACACGGCCGAAGTCCCGAGAGGGGGCGGAACCGGAGGGTCGAGGTCGTTGCAGCTGGGGGGGAGCGCGGTGTTCTCGGCTGCAGAAGCAGTCTGGGAAAAAGGACGGGCGATAGCGGCCGCGGAACTGGAGGCGGACGTCGACGACATCGTGGTTCACGGCGAGGGCCAGATCGGTGTGGCAGGCGTGCCCTCGAGGGCGCTTACGTGGGCGCGCCTCGCCGAGATCGCAGCGGAGTCCTCGCCGGAGGAGGACTCCGGTCTCGGCCCCCTCGCGGCCGCCATCGACTTCGACCAGGGCGGCGCCACCTTCCCGTTCGGCGCGCACGTGTCGGTGGTCGAGGTCGACGTGGAGACCGGGTTCGTCCGGCCGTTGCGCCACATCGCCGTCGACGACTGCGGCCGGATCCTCAACCCGCTTCTGGTCGCCGGCCAGCAGCACGGTGGGATCGCGCAAGGGATGGCGCAGGCGCTGTGGGAGCAGGTCGTCTTCGACGAGGAAGGAAACCCGTTGACCGCGAACCTCGCGGACTACGCGATGCCGAGCGCGGCAGAGTTCCCGTCGTTTGAGGTGTCCAACACCGAAACCCCGACCTTCCGCAACCCCCTTGGTGCGAAGGGGATAGGGGAGTCCGGGGCGATCGGCTCGACTCCATCGGTCCACAACGCGGTCGTCGACGCCGTCTCGCATCTCGGCGTGCGCAACATCCCAATACCCTGCACCCCTGAGCGCGTGTGGCGCGCCATCCAGGAGGCGGCCGGCGCAGCACAGGAACTGTGGTCCGATCCGCCCGCCGCGTTCGAATCCCTGCCTCTCACCGGCGGTGCGGAGCCCGAGGCCGCCGGCGCGGACATCTGAAGCCCGGCGGCGCCTCTGGGCCTCTGGGCCTCTGGGGTCCACCATCGAACAAACGTTTGGGCCTACACTCGCGAATGACACCGCTGTAAGACGGCGGCTCGGCTGTCACACCCCATCCGTAGGGTGAGCCCCCGTAAACGAACCGAAGCGAGAGGAAGGCATTCCGGTGGAGCGAGACAAGGCACTCGAGATGGCGATGGGGCAGATCGAGAAGCAGTTCGGCAAGGGCGCCATCATGCGGATGGGCGAGAACCTCGACATGCAGATCGAGGCGATCCCCACCGGCGCCCTCTCCCTCGACATCGCCCTCGGGATCGGGGGCCTCCCCAGGGGCCGAATCGTGGAGATCTACGGTCCGGAGTCCTCCGGTAAGTCGACCCTCGCCATGCACGTGGTGGCCGAGGCCCAGCGCAACGGGGGGATCTGCGCCTACGTGGACGCCGAACACGCCATGGACCCCGTCTACGCCCGGGCGATCGGGGTCAACGTCGACGACCTCCTCATCTCCCAGCCCGACACTGGTGAGCAGGCCCTCGAGATCGCCGACATGCTGATCCGCTCCGGGGCGCTCGACGTGATCGTCATCGACTCCGTCGCTGCGTTGACCCCCCGTGCAGAGATCGAAGGCGACATGGGCGACACCCACGTCGGTCTACAGGCTCGGCTCATGTCCCAGGCTCTGCGGAAGCTGACGGCGACGCTCAACAAGTCGAACACCATCGCGGTCTTCATCAACCAGCTCCGGGAGAAGGTCGGTGTCATCTACGGCTCACCGGAGGTGACCCCAGGCGGCCGTGCCTTGAAGTTCTACTCGTCGATCCGCCTCGACATCCGCCGGGTGGAGTCCATCAAGGACGGCGCCGAAGTGATCGGCAACCGCACCCGGGTCAAGGTCGTGAAGAACAAGTGCAGTCCCCCGTTCCGCCAAGCGGAGTTCGACATCATGTACGGCAAGGGCATCAGCCGCGAAGGCTCGATGCTCGACGTCGCCGTGGACCTGGGCATCGTCAAGAAGTCCGGTGCCTGGTACACCTACGAGGGCGAGCAGCTCGGCCAGGGACGGGAGAACGCGAAGACGTTCCTCGCCGAGAACCTCGAGTTGATGATCCAGATCTCGGAGAAGGTGCGCCAGCAGGTCGGCATGGACGGCCAGCCGGCCGACGTCCCCTTGGGCCTCGATCCTGCCGACGACGAGCCGATCACGCTCGACGACTGATCCCCGAAGCGCTGCCCAGCAGCTCGCCTGCCTCCGCCAGATCCGGCCGCGCTCCGCCGGCGCGGCCGGATCCGCCGTCGGTTACCGGAGCCGGTGCCGGTAGTTACTGTCCGTTATGCCCGCATCTCGTCCGTTTCTCACTCTGATTCGTCCGAATTTGCGGATTCTTCGGAAGGAGACCGTATCCCCGCGTCGAATCCGTTCCTCAGCCCAGCTAGCAGACCGGCGCGCGCTGGGGAAAGCGCCACTAGTTGATCAGCAGCTAGGAGCCACCGATGTCAGAGATCCTGAAGGTGTCGAGTAAGTCGAACCCGAACTCGGTGGCAGGAGCACTGGCCGGGGTTGTTCGCGGCGAGGGCCACGTTGAGATCCAGGTGGTCGGCGCCGGCGCTCTCAACCAGGCGGTGAAGGCGGTGGCGATTGCCCGCTCCTATGTGGCGGGCTCGGGGATGGACCTGGCGTGCAGGCCCACTTTCGCGGACATCGAGATCGACGGTGAGGGCCGCACCGCCATCCGCCTGCTGGTGGAAGGGTGCTCGCCACAGCCGGCAGGCGTCTGGTCGGCTGCCAACCTGCCGGCCGCCAACGGGTCGGCCGCCAACCTGTCGGCCGCCAACGGGTCGGCCAGCAGCCAGGCACTCGGCCTCACCTGACGCCCCGCGCCGCGCACCGCCTGCGCCCGTAGACTTAGGGGCCGTGCCCGACACCGAGCAGCCTCGCCGCTATCTCATACGGACCTTCGGCTGCCAGATGAACGAGCACGACTCCGAGCGCATCGCCGGGCTGCTCGAGACCGACGGCATGGTGCCGGCCACAGACGTCGAGGACGCGGATGTCGTCGTGCTCAATACCTGCTGCATCCGGGAGAATGCCGACAACAAGCTGTACGGCCACCTGGGCCACCTCAAGGCGGTCAAGGACAGGCGTCCCGACCTCCAGATAGCGGTCGGTGGCTGCCTGGCGCAGAAGGACAAGGATCTCGTTCAGCGGCGCGCCCCGTGGGTCGACGCCGTGTGGGGGACGCACAACGTCGCCAACGCCGCCGGCCTTCTCTCCACCGCGAGAGCCGCCGGCGGGCCGATTCTCGAGATCCTCGAGGCCGACCCGCATCCCGACCTGGAGGAGTTCCCCTCGGCGCTCCCGGTGAGAAGGGATCAGGGCTGGGCCGCCTGGGTCACCATCCAGATCGGCTGCGACAACAACTGCGCCTTTTGCATCGTTCCGTCCGTCCGGGGACCCGAGGTGAGCCGGCCGTTCGGGCAGATCGTCGACGAGGTAGAGCAGCTGGCCGCCGCCGGCACCGTAGAGGTGACGTTGCTGGGCCAGAACGTCAACTCGTACGGGCGGGACATCACCACGCGCCTGCGGGGCGTGTCGACCTGGAGAGACCGCCAGGACCTGGCCGGCGCCCCCTGGACCGCCGCGGAGAGGCCCCGGCCGCGGCCTCTGTTCGCGGACCTGCTCCGAGCCGTGGCCGACGTCGAGGGGATCCGGCGTGTCCGCTTCACCAGCCCCCACCCCAAGGACCTGCGCCCCGAGACCATCGAGGCGATGGCGACCGAGCCGGCGGTGTGCCCGCAGCTGCACCTGCCGCTGCAATCCGGCAGCGACCGGACCCTCGCTCGGATGCACCGCGGCTACACGGCGGAGCGCTACCTCGAGCGCCTCGCGGCCGCGCGCGCGGCCGTCGACGACCTGGCTGTCACCACCGACATCATCGTGGGATTCCCTGGCGAGACCGACGAGGATTTCGAGCGCACCCTCGAGGTCGCAGCAGTCGCCTCCTACGACAGCGCCTACACGTTCATCTACTCGCCCCGCCCGGGCACCGAGGCGGCGGAGCTCGTGGAAGACGCGGTGCCGGCCGAGGTCTCCGCCGAACGCTTCGAACGCCTGCGCGTCGTCGTCGAGCGCAGTGCCCTGGCGCACCACGAATCGAGGGTCGGCCGGGTCGAGGAGGTCCTGGTCGAAGGCCCGTCCAAGCGCGACGCCGCCAACGTGAGCGGCCGCACGGCCCAGGGCAAGCTCGTGCACATCCCCGCCACGCCAGGCACGCTTCCCGCCGGCAGCTGGGCGGACGTCAGGATCACCCGGGCCGCCCCGCACTTCCTCGAGGGGAAGCTGGTCGCGGTCACGGCCCGGCCCGCCCACCGCACACGCATCGCAGTGGTGGCCGGCTGAACGACACGACCGCCGACCACGAGCAAGGTCCCCGGCACCTCGCCCTCGTCGGGTGCACGGCGTCGGGCAAGTCGGCGATCGCCGTCGAGCTCGCACGCCGGCTCGGCGACATCGAGATCGTGACCGTCGACTCCATGCAGGTGTACCGCGGCATGGACATCGGCACCGCCAAACCCACGCCGCAGGAGCGGAGCGAGATCCCGCACCACCTCATCGACATCGGAGACCCCTCCGAGGACTGGAACGTCACCCGCTGGGCGGCGATCGCCCGCCGGACGGTCGACGAGATCGAGCGACGAGGGCACCGGGTGCTGCTCGTCGGAGGCACCGGTCTGTACTTCCAGGCGCTCGTTGACGGCTTCTCACCGCCGGGCCGGTTCCCCGAGATCCGCAAGGAGCTCGAAGAAGACCAGGACACCTCCGCCCTGCACTCACGCCTGCGTGAACTTGATCCGCTGGCGGCCTCGAGGATGGAGCCGACCAACAGGAGGCGCGTGATCCGCGCCCTGGAGGTGACCATCGGCAGCGGCAGGTCTTTTTCCAGCTACGGACCGGGCGTCGCGCACTTCCCGTCGGCTCCGCGGTGGCGCATCGCGGGTGTGTGGCTCCCGCGCCCGGTGCTCGCCAGGCGGATAGACGAGCGCCTCGACGCCATGATGCAGGGCGGATTCCTGGACGAGGTTCGCCGCCTGGTCGCAGCGACCGTGGAGTCCGGGCTGTCCCGCACCGCCAGGCAGGCGCTCGGGTACCGCGAGCTTCTCGGCCACCTCCAAGACGGCATTCCGCTGGAGCAGGCCGTCGACGAGGCGAAGCGCCGGACCCGTGCCTTTGCGCGCCGCCAGCGGGTCTGGTGGCGGCGGGACCCGCGGATCGCCTGGTTCGGTGCGCCGGATAACCCGTTCGCCGTCACGGCCGCGTTGCTGGGACAATGGAAGAGCCCATGACGACGCTGACCTTCACCAAGCTGCACGGGCTCGGCAACGACTTCCTCGTCGCGCTCGACCCGCCCCCCTCTCTCGAATACCGGGGCGCGGAGATCGCGCGCTCGTTGTGCGACCGCCACCGTGGCATCGGTGCCGACGGGCTGATCCTCTCGCGCGCGAGCGTCGAGTCGTCGTCGACCGCGTTGCTGGGCTTCAAGTTGTTCAACGCCGACGGCAGCGAGGCGGAGATGAGCGGCAACGGCATTCGTTGCCTCGCGCACAGCGCTCTCGATGCCGGGCTCGTCCCGGACGGACAGGAGTTCGGTGTCGCCACGCCGGCAGGCGTCCGGCAGGTGACCGTCGCGCGCAGGTCGCCGACGACCGCGTGGGGTTCGGTCGACATGGGCGTCGTGAAGGTCCAGGGCGAAGCCGACCGCTGCAACGTCGGGCACGGCCAGTTGCTGGTCGACGTCGGCAACCCGCACCTGGTCGTCCTCGGGCCGGACCCGGCGACCATCGACGTCAAGACCCTCGGTCCACTCCTGGAGGCGACGGATCCGGCCGGTCTCAACGTCGAGTTCGTCACCCTCGGACCCGGACCCGACGAGATCACCATGCGCGTGTGGGAGCGTGGCGTTGGCGAGACCGAGGCGTGCGGGACGGGTTCGTGCGCCGCGGCCGCAGCATTGCACCACTGGTACCGCACGGGCACCGCGGTGACGGTCCACCAGCCGGGCGGCTCTGCCGCCGTGGAGCTGCGGCCTGACGGAAGCGCCGTTCTCTCCGGGCCGAGCGAGCGCATCGCCACCTGCACCGTCGAGGCTTGAGGGACCGGCAGATGAGCCTCATCGAACGGTCGTTCAGGGAGAAGATCGTCCTCGTCGGCGTGACCATGCCGCCGTCGAGCGACGAGGAGACCGAAGCCCACCTCGACGAGCTGTCGTTGCTGGTCGATACCGCCGGCGCCGACGAAGCCGCGCGCGTGGTGCAGCGGCGCGACCATCCCGACGCGGCTACCTACGTGGGCAAGGGCAAGGCAGAAGAGCTGCGCGACGTGTCCAACGCTGTCGACGCGGACACCGTCGTGTTCGACGACGAGCTCACGCCGGCTCAGTCGCGCAACCTCGAGAAGATCCTCGGGCGCACCGCGATCGACCGTACCGCCGTGATACTCGACATCTTCGCCCAGAACGCCCGCACCCCAGAAGGAAAGGCTCAGGTCGAGCTCGCGCAGCTCCGGTACCGGCTGCCGCGCCTTCGAGGACGCGGTCTCCAGTTCTCACAGCAAGCCGGCGGCATCGGGACGCGAGGCCCCGGTGAGACGCAGCTGGAGGTCGACCGCCGCCGGCTGGTCAGGAGAATGAACCGGCTGGAGTCCGACCTCCGCCGGCTGACACAGCAGCGTCGTGTCCAGCGCAAGGCTCGCAGCGAGAGCCGCATCGCGACCGTGTCGCTCGTCGGTTACACGAACGCGGGCAAGTCGACCCTCCTCAACACTTTCACCGACGCCGGCGTGCTCGTGGAGGACCGGTTGTTCGCGACGCTAGACCCGCGCACCCGCCGGCTGTCGCTTCCCGGCGGGGAGTCGGTGCTGCTGTCCGACACCGTCGGTTTCGTGAGGAAGCTTCCGCACCAACTCGTCGAGGCATTCCGCTCCACCTTGGAAGTAGTCAAGGAGTCCGACCTCCTGGTGCACGTGGTCGACAGCACCAGCCCCGACCCCCAGGGCCAGATCGAAGCGGTGCATGCGGTGCTGGCAGAGATCGGCGCCGGCGAGGTGCCCGAGCTGCTGGCGTTCAACAAGGGCGACGTGTCGAGCGAGGCTTGCCGGCTCGCCGGCCGCCATCCGGGGTCCGTGGTGATATCGGCGTTGACGGGCGAGGGACTGCCGTCGTTGTTGGAGGCGATCGGCGACAGGTTGCGGGCGAGCGCGCGCGTCCTCGACTTGGTGGTGCCCTACGAGCGCGGCGACGTTCTGGCGGCCGTTCATCGCGAAGGGGAGGTGCTGGTGGAGTCGCACGACGAGACCAGCGCACGCCTGCGGGTGCGGGTCGATCCCGCGGGCGCGGCGCGCTTCGCGGAGTTCGCGGTCGACGGCGCATGACCGCCGGCTTCGTCCCGCCCGCTTACCCCTACGACCGCCTCGACGAGGCCAGGAAGGCCGCCGCCGCGCACGAGGGCGGCATCGTGGACCTGTCCGTCGGCACACCATCCGATCCGCCTCCGCCGGCGGTGATGGCCGCGCTCGCCGGGGACCCGGACGCACCGGATGAGGACCGGTCGGCGCGCGGCTACCCGACGTCGGCGGGTTCGATCGCTCTTCGGGAGTCCATCCAGCATTGGACAAAGACCCGCCTCGGCGTGGCTGTCGCCCTCGACGAGGTATCCGTGTGCGTGGGAACCAAGGAGTTCGTGGCGACGACCCCTCAATGGTTGAAGCTCCGGTCGCCCGACCGCGACACCGTCTTGTACCCGTCGATCGCATACCCCACATACGAGATGGGAGCGATCCTCGCGGGCCTGCGCCCGGTGCCCGTGCCAGTCGACTCACGCTGGCGACTGGACCTTTCCGCTGTCGATCCCGCTGACGCGGAGCGGGCCCTCATGCTCTGGGTGAACACGCCCGGCAATCCGGCTGGCGGGCTCGACGACCTCGGTGCCGCGGCGGCGTGGGGTCTGCACCACGGGGTGCCCGTCTTCAGCGACGAGTGCTACGCCGAGTTCACATGGGACGGCCCCCCCGAGACGATCCTCGGTCACGGCGGCACCGCCGGCGGCCTCGACGGCGTGGTGGCGGTGCATTCACTGTCGAAGCGCTCGAACATGGCGGGGATGCGTGTCGGCTGGTTCGCCGGTGACCCGGAGATCGTCGGCTATCTCCGCGAGGTGCGCAAGCACGCCGGGTTCATGGTTCCCGGTCCGGTACAGCGCGCAGCAGCGGTCGCCCTCGCCGACCAGGAACACGTGGAGCTGCAGCGGTCGCTCTACCGCGACCGCTTGCAGAGATTCGCTTCGATCGTCGAGGGCGTGGGTTGTGACGCCGCTCTGCCAGGTGGCGGCTTCTACCTCTGGGTCCGTGCCCCGTCGGGTGACGGTTGGGAGTGGGCGACGTGGTGGGCGGAGAAGGCGGGTGTGCTGGTGTCGCCCGGGTCGTTCTACGGTGACGCCGGCGCGTCCCATGTGCGCATCGCGATGGTCGCTCCGATGGACCGGTTGGATCTGGTCGCCGAGCGCCTCGGCCTCTGACCGCCCGCACTCGGGTAGCTTCGAGACCCATGGCCGACCTCGAATCGCAGATCCGTGAACTCTGGGACCGGCGCGACCAGCTGTCGCCGGCCGACACCGACGCGGCAGCGATCGTGCAGGAAGCGGTCCGGCTTCTCGACAGTGGGGAAGCGCGTGTCGCCCAGCTCGGCCCGGACGGGTCCCCGGTCGTCAACGAGTGGCTCAAGCAGTCCATCCTCCTCCTCTTCAAGGTCTCGGGTCTCGAAACGATCGAGGCAGGCCCCTTCGAGTACGTGGACCGGATCCCGCTCAAGACCGGGTACGAGGCAGCGGGCGTGCGGGTCGTCCCGGGCGCGTCGGCGCGGTGGGGGAGCTACCTCGAACCGGGTGTGGTCATGATGCCGAGCTACGTCAACATCGGCGCGCGTGTCGGCTCGGGCACGATGGTCGACACCTGGGCGACCGTCGGAAGTTGCGCGCAGATCGGGCGCAACACCCATCTGTCCGGAGGGGTGGGGATCGGTGGGGTGCTCGAGCCTCCGCAGGCGGCCCCGGTCTTCGTCGGAGACGAGTGCTACATCGGAAGCCGCTGCATCGTCGCCGAAGGTGCCCGTGTCGGCGATGGAGCGGTGCTCGGCGCCGGCTGCATCCTCACCGCCACCATCCCCGTCATAGACGCCGAAACCGGTGACGAGATCTCGCGAGGCGTCGTACCTGCGTGGTGCGTCGCGGTGTCCGCCACGCGGCTGCGCGCCTATCCGGGGGGCGAGTTCGGGATGCCGTGCGTGCTGGTCGTGCGCCGCCTGGAAGAGGGCGCCCGCCACGACAAGTCGAAGCTCAACGACATACTCCGCGACCACGGCGGCACCCTTTAAGAGGCGAATCTCTTCAAAGGTTCCGGGCGTTACAGCCGGCGGAGCACGGTGACCACCTTTCCGTAGATCTGCACATCCCGCGGGTCGAACACCATGGGCTCCAACCTCGGATTCGCCGGCGTGAGGACCACCTTGTTGCCCCGGCGCCCGTAGGTCTTGACGGTCGCCTCCTCGCCGGGGATCCCGGCGACGACGACGTCTCCCTTGTTGGCCTCCTCCTGCTGGCGGACGACCACGTAGTCGCCCTCGAAGATGCCGGCATCGATCATCGAGTCGCCGCGGACCCTCAGCATGAACAGCTGCCCGTCACCGGTGAAATCCTCCGGAAGCGGGAGCAGCTCCTCGACGTTCTCCTGGGCGATCACGTTGGTGCCGGCGGCGACCTCGCCGACCAGCGGGATATGGCGGGCCGGGCGCCGTTCGATCGCCGCGCCGGAGTTCGCGTCCCAGCGGACCTCGATCGCTCTGGGCTTGGTCGGGTCCCGGCGCAGGAACCCCTGCTTCTGCAGGGTCGTCAGGTGGGTGTGCACCGTTGACGACGACGTAAGCCCGACCGCCTCGCCGATCTCGCGTACCGACGGAGGGTAGCCACGCTCGCGCAGCTGGGCCGCGATGAACTCGAGGATCTCCTTGCGCTTGCCGGTCAACTCGTTGTCGATCACGTGTAGAGGCCTCCCTCCTCGCGCCTTCTTGCGCGATTTCGAGGATAACCGCCCGCCGCACGAAAGGCAAACATTTGTTCGAAGAATCCTCTTGACGTCGAACGTTCGTTCTGGTGTGATGGTACCGAACAGGCGTTCGCCTGCAGCCCAAGGTGAGTGTCACACCCCCCTGGCACCATCTCAGCGCAAGAAGAAATCGAGCCCGAGGAGCCCGAAGTGACAACGCTCGTTGCCGGTTACCCGATGAGGACCCGCTACCCCAGTCCTGCGGTCATCCGCCGGCGCCGGCTGGGCGCGGCGTGCGTTCTGCTGGGCATCGGGCTGTTGATGATGGTCGGCACCCTCGCCGTCCAAGGTGCGCTCGGCCGCACCGGCAGCGGGCCCCTCACCGTTGCCGGTGCTGGGCCGGCGCTTCACCTGGCATCCGACCAGGTCTGGGTCGTCCAGCCGGGCGACACGGTCTGGTCCATCGCCCAAGCGGTCGAGCCCGGGGCGGACGTACGCTCGCTCGTCGACCGGATCGATGCGCAGCTGAAGGGCGCACCGCTCTACCCGGGAGAGCGCATCCTGATCCCGAGGCCCTGAGCGACCGATCGACCGAACCCGACCGAACCGACCTAACCGACCGAACCGACCGGACCCGACCGATCGGCTGAATAGACCGGACCCGACCGATCGGCTGAATAGACCGAACCCGACCTGACCCCGGGCGGCCAGCCGGCGATATGGTCGAGGGTGTGCGATGCCCGCACTGCTCGAGCATGGACGACAAGGTTGTCGACTCGCGGGCTGCCGACGACGGCGCCGCGATCCGGCGCCGGCGCGAATGCCTCGCGTGCGGCCGGCGCTTCACGACCTACGAACGACTGGAGGAAGTGGCCCTCACGGTCCTCAAACGCTCCGGCGAGCGCGCGCCGTTCGACCGCAACAAGATCGTCGACGGCGTGAAGGCCGCCTCCAAGAACCGCCCCGTCAGCGAGGAAGCCATGCAGTCGCTAGCCGCCGACGTCGAAGAGGCCATGCGCATGGCCGGCCCGGACGTCACCTCCCAACAGATCGGCGTTGCGGTGCTCGAGCGCCTGAAGAGCCTCGACGAGGTCGCCTACCTTCGTTTCGCCAGCGTGTACAAGGGCTTCTCCGGCGCTCTCGATTTCGAGCGTGAAGCGGGGATGCTGAGCAAGTCGACCGAACCGAAGCGCCCTGGTTAGCAACCCCTTCGCCACCCACTAGCGTCGGCGCGCAGTTCCCGAGGAGGAGCACGGCATGCGAGTTGGTGTTCTAACAGGCGGAGGCGACTGCCCGGGGCTCAACGCGGTGATCCGGGCCGTCGTGCGCAAAGGCGAGGTCTCCTACCATGACGAGATCGTCGGGTTCCTCGACGGGTGGCGCGGCGTCATCGAGTCACGCACGACACCGCTCGACGTCGAACGCTGCCGAGGCATCCTCCCGCGAGGCGGCACCATCCTCGGCACCTCGCGCACCAACCCCTTCAAGGTCGACGGCGGCGTGGCCAAGGCGCTCCAAACGCTGAGGGAGCAAAGGATCGATGCCCTCGTCGCCATCGGCGGCGAGGATACCCTCGGCGTGGCGCACCGGCTGTCGGGCGAAGGCGCTCGCATCGTCGGCGTCCCCAAGACCATCGACAACGACCTCTCCGCTACCGAGGTCACCTTCGGCTTCCACACAGCCGTTCAGATCGCGACCGAGGCGATAGACCGCCTCCACACGACCGCCGAGTCGCACGACCGGGTCATCGTGTGCGAGGTCATGGGCCGCCACGCCGGCTGGATCGCCACCTACGCGGGCATCGCCGGCGGTGCCGCGGAGGTGCTCATCCCAGAGGAACCGTTCGACATCGACCAGGTGTGCAAGAACCTCAAGGCGCGCCATGCCAAAGGCCGGTTCGCCTCGATCGTCGTCGTCGCCGAGGGAGCCGTCCCGGTGGCGGGCAGCATGTCGATCGCATCCCGCGAGGTCGACCAGTTCGGCCACCCGCGCCTCGGCGGCATCGCCAACGTGCTGGCGGAGGAGATCGAGCAACGCACCGGATTCGAGACCCGGGTGACGATCCTCGGTCACGTCCAGCGCGGCGGCACACCGACGGCGTTCGACAGGGTGCTCGCCACCCGTTTCGGCATCGCTGCGATCGACGCCGTGCACGACGGGGCGTTCGGCCAGATGGTGGCGTTGCGGGCCGATTCGATCGTGCGGGTGCCCCTGGAGGAGGCGCTTGTCGAGTTGAAGACGGTCGACCGTTCGCTCTACCACGACGTTGCGGAGGTCTTCTTCGGGTAAAAGACGCCGCGTCGCGCTGCTTGTCCCGCTACCACAGCTTGGGCTCTGTGCCTGGTGGGGGTTCGAGCGCACCCGCCGCGGCGAGGAGTTCGCAAAGGGGCCCGAAGAGCTCCGCGGTCGCAGCGACGATCACCCTGCCCTCCAGCGCCTCCGCCCGCCCGCCGGCCTCGCGGCAGATCAACTCGCCGGCAGCGAGATCCCACGGGTTCAGCCCCCACTCGTAGTACGCGTCGAAACGTCCTCCGCCCACCCAGCACAGATCCAACGACGCCGCCCCGAACCGTCGCACGTCCCGCACCGCCGGCAGGATGCGCGTGAGCACTTGCGACTGCCACGCCCGCCGCTGCGACTGGTAGCCGAATCCCGTTGCGACCAGCGCGGTCGGTAGGGTCGACCGGCCGGTGGCGACACTGCACCGGTGACCGTTGCGTGTCGCCCCCCACCCCGCCACCGCCGCCCACGTCTCGTTGCGCGACGGGTCGAGCACTACACCGACCGCTGTCTCGCCGTTCACCTCCGCGGCGACCGACACAGCGAACTGCGGCAAACCGAACAGGAAGTTGGTCGTCCCGTCGAGCGGATCGACCACCCACCTCACCCCGGTTGTCCCCGTGGAAGTGGTGCCTTCCTCTCCGAGCACCGCGTCGTCGGGCCGGCGGCGGGCGAGTACCTCCGCGACCGCTGCTTCTGCCGCGAGGTCCACGTTAGAGACCATGTCCGTTGCCGACGACTTGGTTTCGATGTCCAGCTCTCCTGTCGCGCCGCGGGAGAGCACCGCGGCGGCCGACCTGGCCGCCTCCAGCGCGGTGCCAGCGAGATCGACCAGCAGCGGGTCGGTCCTGTCGGGCGGCGCGCCGAAGACCTCTTCGATAGGAGTGCCGTCCGTTGAGGGCATCGCCCAGTTGTAGCAGTACCTTGGCAGGGTGCTGGTCGACCTGCGCTCCGACACCGTCACCCGGCCCACCTCCGAGATGCGTCGCGCGATGGCCGACGCCGAGGTGGGCGACGACCAGTACGGCGAGGATCCGACGGTCAACGAGCTTCAGCAGCTCTTCGCAGAGCTCACCGGCAAGGAGGAGGCGATCTTCGTCCCGTCAGGGACGATGGCCAACCAGATCGGTCTGCAGGTTCTCACCCGCCCCGGTGACGCCGTCGTTGCCGGCGCCCGGCAGCACATCGTGCTCTACGAGGCAGGCGCAGCCCCGGTCAACTCCGGGATCACCTGGATACCTGTCGACGACGCCAGCGGAGCATTCGGGCCAGGCGACGTCGCCGCGGCGGTCGAACGTTCGCTGCACCACCAGCCGCACGTATCGGCGGTCGCGGTCGAGGACACCCACATGGCCGCCGGCGGCACCGTGTGGGACCTCGCGGCTCTGCGCTCCATTGCAGAAGCCGCTCGCTCGCGCGGTCTCGGCGTCCATCTCGACGGCGCGCGCCTCTGGCACTCCGCGGTGGCGAGCGGGCGGCCGCTCGCCGAGCGTGCGGCGCCGGGCACCGTCGTCACCTGCGCGCTTTCCAAGGCGCTCGGTGCGCCGGCGGGATCCCTCCTCGCAGGCCCGGCGGACCTGATCGAAGAAGCCCGCGTACGCCGCAAGCGCCTCGGCGGCGCGATGCGCCAGATCGGCATCCTGGCGGCCGCCGGCCTCGTCGCCATCCGCACGGGCTTCGACCGTCTCGCCGAGGACCACGAACACGCACGGCGGCTCGCGCTCGCGGTCTCGGACCGGTGGCCCGGCGGCCTCGATCCCTCCCGTGTGCAGACGAACATCGTCTTGTTCCAACACCCCGACCCCGATGCCCTCATCGCCCACCTGCGCGGTGAGGGTGTCCTGGCGGGGACGGTCGCGCCCGGCGTCATGCGTTTCGTCACCCACCCGGACGTCGACGACGCCGGCATCGAGCATGCCTCGAAGGTGATCGCGGCGGCGCCACTGTGAGGTGGAACCCCGGCGCTAGCGTTGCGAGTCAGTGGGCGAACTGATCGAGGCCGCACCGGGAACGGTCCTGGCTATCTACGCCCATCCCGACGATCCCGACGTCGCCGCCGGCGGCGCTCTGGCGCGCTGGTCGTCCGCCGGCGCCTCCGTTCACGTCTGCATCTGCGCCGACGGCGACAAGGGCTCGGCGGACCCTTCGGCGGACACTGGGAAGCTGGTCGAGTCCCGCCGGGCCGAAGTCGCCGCGGCCGGAGAACTGCTGGGTGTGGCGGAACACCACTGGCTCGGTTTCGCCGACGGGGAGCTGGAGCCCGGCGCGGAACTCGTGGCGCGGCTCGTGGCGCTCGTGCGCCATCTCCGCCCCGACACCGTCGTCGCCCCCGACCCCACAGCCGTCTTCTTCGGGCAGCACTACGTGAACCACCGCGACCACCGTGCCGTCGGCTGGGCGACCCTCGACGCGGTCGCACCGGCCGCCGGGAACCCCCACTACTTTCCCGACGCGGGGCCGCCCCACCGCGTCGAGACCCTCTACCTGTCGGGCACGCTCGAGCCCGACGCGTGGATAGACGTCTCGACCACGATCAACACCAAGGCTGCGGCGATCGCATGCCACGAGACGCAGGTAGGCGAGAGCGATGAGTGGCTGCGCACCGCCGTGCGCCAGCGCGCCGAGGACGCCGGCCGCGAGGCCGGGGTGCCATTCGCCGAGGGGTTTCGCCTCATCCGCCTCGCCTGACCGCCGCCTCGGCC
>DATLUM010000055.1 GCA_035533095.1 Acidimicrobiales bacterium
GCGCCAGGTCGGGTCGAGCGAGACGCCGTAGGGCGGATCGGTGAGGAGGAGCGTCGGGGTCGCGCCATCAAGGAGGCGCGCCACGTCCGCTGCGCTGGTGGCGTCCCCGCACAGCAGCCGGTGCTCGCCGAGCAGCCACAGCTCGCCGGGCTGGACGTACGGCTCCGCGGGCGTCTCGGGCACGGCGTCGGGGTCCGTCCGTCCGGCCTTGGGCGCCAGGCTGCGCAGCAGCGCGAGCAGCCCGGCGTCGTCGACGCTGACGTCGGCCAGGAGCGTCTGGAGTTTCTCCTTGTCCTGGCCAGCCATGGCGCCGAGCGGATCGAGGGTGGCCAGGACGAGCGCCTCCTCCTCGTCGGAGAGGTCGACGTAGGTGACCGGCACCAGCGGCTCGCCACGCGAGATGGCGAGCTCGACCCGCAGATGGCCGTCCACCATGTGCCCGCTGCGCCGGTTCACGATGACGTCCTGCACCCAGCCCACCTCGTCGAGTGCGCCGGCCAGGGCACCCTGCTGCGCCGGCGGGTGCGTGCGCCAGTTGCCCGGGTTGGCGAGCAGCTCCTCGGGTGGCGCCTCGCCGTGGCCGACGATGCGATTGCGCCAGGGCGCCACGGTGCTCACGTGATCTCCGATGTGGACACAAGCGCCACCGCGGCGCCTGCGACGCGACGTGGGCCAACGGTGGCGCCCGTGGGGCCAGTGGGCGGCGCTGACGAGAATCGTGAAACTCGTCCGCGCGCACACGGCGCTATGGCTTGGTACTGCGTCTGGCGACCCCTGCCTACAAAATGGCGTCCCTGTTCTGCCGCCGTCTTGCGTCGATGACAGGTCCCGCACAGACTCTGCAGGTTGGCGGGGTGGCTGGTCCCGCCGGCCCGGAGCGGCAGCACGTGGTCGACCTCGGAGGCCCTCGCCCCGCACACCCGGCACCACGGCTCCAGGGCCAGGTGGTCGCCCCGGATCCGCGGCCAGTCCCCACCGTATCCGCGGGCGCTCGCCGTGGGGCGCCGATGCTCCCGGACCCGGGCGCAGACGGGGCAGCGCGACTGGTAGGTGAGGCGCCCACAGCCGAGGCAGGGGCGGGCCGGGCGACTAGGCACGAGTCACCGCCGCGGCGGCGACCCCGAGCGGGCTGGTTGCCGCGCTCATGCGCTGCGCTCCACCACGGCCCTCTGGCGCGGCGTCCGGTTGATCATGAGGAATCGGACAGATCGCTGAGTTAGGGCGGCGCTAGCCCTCTCGCCCCGACCAAACCGACCTCATCATCGATGAGGTCCGCTGCGATCTCGAAGCGCAGCTGGTCTCCCGTCAACCCGTGCCGCACGACCACAATCTCGTACCTTGCAACGCAGCTTCGGCCACCTCGCCGCGCCGTGACGAGGGCGGCGCGTTCGGTTTATTTCGGCGGAACCTTGTGCACGGCCCGGGCCGCTCGCGGGCCGAGGTGACGTCTTGGAACCAGAACCGCACCGACTGTTCCGGGCCGGTGCACGCCCGCACCACATCGAGTCGGGCGGCATGCCGAATGGCTCCCATTGCCGTGCCGTTTGGCTTGTAACTCCATGCCAATGTGCCCACACTCCGGTGATCGGGAGCGAGGCACGGAGGCCCTCGGGCTTCTACCAGCGCGGCGTCCCATGCGGTCGCCAGACCGTCGCGCTGGGCCAATGGCGAGACCGACCCACCCGACTCAGGGGCGCCGACGCGCCCGAGGAGGATGTCAGGTGGCGACGTACCTCTACCGCCTGCAGTACACGAAGGCGGGGCTCGAAGGCTCCGTCAAGGAAGGGTTCCGCAAGCGCGAGGACTTCTTCCGCGAGACGGTCAAGGGGCTCGGCGGCTCGACCGAGTCGGCGAACTGGGCCTACGGCGAGACGGACATCTTCATCATCACCGACTTCCCGGAGGCGGAGGCCGCCACGAGCCTCGCGCTCGCACTCGCCTTGACCGGCTCGTTCCGGGTCACGACGACGCCGCTCTTGACAGCCAAGGACATGGACGCGGGCGCCGCCCGGATGCCCTCCTACCGAGCACCCGGCGCCTGAACCTGCGGACCTGAGCACCGCGGCGATGACGATGCGAGCCCCGGCCAAGCCGGTCGGGGCTCGCTCTTCCGTGGGCGACCACCACCTCCGTCTTCGCGGAGCGGGCCGCCGCCAGCCCCAACTTCGCCCCACCAGTGGGTACTTTCCCACGGCCACGGACTTGGCGGGGTGGCCGAGCCTATGGCTCGTCCGGCGGCGTTTCGGCTCCCGGCTCGGGCAGACGCGGCGCAGCTCCACACGAGCTGCGCCGTCGTCGTAGCCCCGACCTTCGTCCGCGCATTCGCCAGGTGGTGCTTCACGGTCGAGTGCGACAGCCGAGGCGGTGGGCTTCCTTCTTCGACTCGGGTCGAGGACGGCGGCCACCAGGACGACCTATTGGTCGGTGGCGCAGGCGGCGCTGGCGCCCTGCCGGGCTACCATAACGCGACTGACCTGAGGGAGGTGCGATGGAACCGAGGGAGATCGTCCAGGCGGCGATCGACGCCTATCACGGCCACGACTTGGACCGCTGCCTCGGGTTCTATGCCGACGACGTTGTCGTCAAGGACTCGGCAGGCAAGGTCCTGATGGACGGGGCCTCGGAGGTCAGGGCTCGCTATGCGAAGTCGATGGCCGAGCACCCCGGCCTGCACTACGACATCCCGAATCGGATCGCGCTCGGCGACTGGGTCGTCGACGAGGAGCGGGTGACGGGAATGTCAGGCCCGCGCGCCCGTGATGTAGTCCGCGCCGTGCGCGTCTACCGATTCGGAGACGGCCTCATCCGGGAGATCGTCATCTACTCCTGACGCCCGCTGCCACCCCGGCAAGTGCCCCTCACTCGACCCGTGCGGCCGATCGGGCCACCTGCTCGGCTCGGGCCGCCGCGGCGCCAGGATCCACACGAGCTGCGCCGTCGTCGCCACCCCGACCTTCGACCGCGCATTCACCAGGTGATCCTTCACGGTCGAGTGAGATAGCCCGAGACGGTGAGCGGCCGCCTTCTCCGACCCGGCGGCCAGCACGGCCGCAACTACCCCTACCTCGCGGTCGGTCGCGCGTTGGGCGGGTGGCGACGGCCGACGCCTCATGCGCTGCGGAGCCAGTCGCAGGGTTCGGGAGGCTCGGCGAGCCGCATCGTGACAGTGAGGTCGGTCGTCGCGGGGCTATGCCTCTCGCCCCGACCAACCGGTCACTCCCGTCCCCCACCGCGGGTCACACGGAGGCTTACTCGCAGGCCAGGTCCTCCCACCTGAGCCTGTGAACGGCGCGACCTGCGCGGGTTTGGCGCCACCGTGCGGACCTGTGCCTTCGACCACGGGCCCCCCGCTGCCCTTGCCCGCGGAGGCAACGGCTGCCGGCACATATGCCCGCTTCGTCGTGTACCTCGAGGACGGCGACGTCCTCATCGCATCCAACGCCGCCACCCGGGCGGCGAAGAATCGGGTTCGTCGTGCGCGGCGATGACGAGATGGTCGAGGTCGTCAGCCAGGCTGGCGCCGCCCCCTTCAACTGGCGCCGTCCCGACCGCTACCGCGCTCCGCTCGCCCAGGACCCCGCGGAGTCCAAGAGCGTGCTCGCGATCGCCGGGCGCTTCCTCCATCCGGGCGAGACGTGCGCCACGGTGGCCGCCTGGGCGACAGAGGAGGGTTACCTGACCCGGCGCGGCAACGGGTAGACGAAGCAGGCGATCTACGACCTGCTCACGCTGGCCCTGCACCGTGGCGTCCTCGGCTACCATCTCTCGCGCAAGGCCCGGAAGGCGAGGTATCTCGACGGGGCGACGGGGAGGATCGAGCCGATCATCGACGCCGCCCTGGCGCGGCGCATCGACCCGAAGCTCGCCGAAGGCCTGCGAGGGCGCAGCCGTGCCGTCCTCGCAGGCCACCACCGGCGCTTCGTCTACGTCCTGCCGGCATTGCCTGGTGGCGCTGCGGGTTCAAGGCGACCGCGCAGTATGGCGGGACCGTCCCCCAGCCCCGCTACCATCATCTGGGTTCCCATCCCTACTGCTCCCCCGAGCGCCAGAGCTACCCCGAGACCGACTACCTGCGCCATCTGGCCGACTTGGTCGACGCGGAACTTCCCGCAGACGAAGCTGTCCTGACGACGCTCCCGTCCCGCGAGCATCCGACCGTCTCGGGTGAAGGTGTAGCCCTGGCAGGCGGGGACCCACGAGGTCCGGCTGGTAGAGTCGGCCTTCTGATCCTCTGAAGCGACGGAGGCACCTGTGCCGGAGATCCGGGACGCCGACCTCACCCAGGACATCGATGCCGTCGAGCGGCTGTGGCTCGAGTACCTCTCGTGGGGCAACGACGAGGTGGAGGCGCGGCACGGGTTCCGGCTGCCGGTCAGCGAGGCGGTCGATCACGACCTCGCGACCATCGAGCGCTTCCAGCCGCCCGACGGTCGCCTCGTCCTTGCCTTCGAGGGTGACCGCGCCTTCGGCATCGGCTGCCTGCGCCGGATCGGACCGGACACAGCCGAGATCAAGCGGATGTACGTTGAACCCGACCATCGGCGGGCGGGCGTCGGGCGAGGCATCCTCGATGCGCTCGTCGACGCCGCGAGCGCGGCCGGCTACGAGCGGGTCCGGCTCGACAGCTCGGACTTCATGACGGCAGCCCACGCCCTGTACCGCTCACGGGGCTTCGCCGACATCGGACCCTACCCCGAGAGCGAGATCCCCGATCAGTTCAAGACGCACTGGGTCTTCATGGAGCGCAGGCTGGATCGAACCGGGGACGCCTGATCCGAGGCGTCGGCGACCGGCGTGCGACACGAGCACCCTTCACCTGCTGCCGAGGATCGGAGACCCGTCGGTGCTGCCCGACGTCCCGCTCATCTCCGCCATCACCCTCGCCGAGCTCTCCGTTGGCCCGCTGGTCACGGACGATGCGGCCGAGCGCGCTCGCCGCCTCGCGCACGTCCAGCAGGCCGAGGCGGACTTCGACCCGCTGCCGTTTGACGCAGCTGCCGCGCGTGCGTTCGGACAGGTCGCGTCGTCGCTCTGCCGATCGGGGCGCAAGCCTGCCGCCCGCGCGCTCGACGCGCTGATTGCGGCTATTACGGTGGCCAGCGGCCTGCCGGTCTACACGTGCAACCCGGCTGACTTCGCAGGGATTGATGGCCCTCGTCGTCCGGACGGTCCCGGTTCCAGGGGATCCTCGGTAGCTGCCGCGCACACTGACGGTTGTTCCGGTTTGCCGGGCAAGCCCTCTCGTTCGACCAGACTGACAGCACCGCGGCCGCGCGGCCGATTCCGGCGGGAAGTCCCGGATCCACATGCTCGGGTCCGCCATTCGGCGACCTGCGGTGATTGACACGTCTATCTGCCTTGGTTGACGCGCGATCTCCGGGATCGCTACTGTCTGCCCTGACCGTGGCGTAGCCGCTGCGCCATGCGGCCCAGCACGCCGGAGGGTTTGATGCGGTCCCTTGAGATCGGTCTCGTCCTTCCGATGGAAGAGTCCTGGACCGACGGCTCGACTGCCCGATGGCCCGAGATCCGCGATCTCGCGGTCCGGGCCGAGCAGATCGGGTTCGACACGGTCTGGGTACCGGATGAGCTGTTGTGGCGGCCAACGGACGGGCCGGTGCGAGGCTGGTGGGAGTGCATCGCGATGAGCGGCGGCGTGGCCGCCGCAACCTCGCGAGTGAAAGTTGGAACGTGGATCATGTCCGCGCTGCACCGCAATCCCGGTCTCACCGCAAAGGCGGTCGAGACGCTCGACGAGATCAGCGGGGGACGCTTCGTCTTCGGGCTCGGGTCTGGCCATGCCGGTCGCCAGGCGCATGCCTTCGGACTGCCCGAGGACCGGGTCTACGGCCGCTTCGAGGAAGCCATCGAGATCATCGTTCCGCTTCTGCGCGAGGGTCGCGCCAACTTCGAGGGGACGTTCCATGCCGCTCGGGAACTGGAGCATCGTCCGGTCGGACCGCGACCCGGCCGGATCCCGATCATGATCGGCGCCAAGGGTCCGAAGATGCTCCGCCTGGCAGCCCTGCATGCCGACATCTGGAGCTGGTACGTCGAGGAGCGAAGCGACCTCGAGGAGTTCGGTCCATGGCTCGCGGCCTTCGAGGCAGCCTGCTTCGAGGTCGGCCGCGATCCCGCGACGGTTGGCAAGTCCGCCGGCATTGTGGTCGAGCCCACGGCGATGACGGGTGCCGCCGAGGCGCTCGCCGCGCCTATCCGCGGTCCCGCCGAGGAGATCGCCGACGGTTTACGGAGCTTCCGAACCGGTGGCTTTA